>DRHS01000061.1 GCA_011053095.1 Bacteroides sp. | reverse complement strand
ATTTGCCTTTTCAATTTCTACCACATCGATCCTGTATTTTTTTGAAAGGAAATACAAGGTCTCTCCTTCCTTCAGGACATGATAAATGAATTCCTCCGTATCCTTTATATCAATGGACTCATCAAGAACAGGTTCAGCCGGGATCTTTAACACCATACCAGGGCGCAATCCGGCAAATACATCCGGATTCTCGGAAGCAATTACTTTCTCAGTTACATTGTAAGCCTTGCTGATTCCGTAAAGGGTTTCTTTCTCCCGAACTATATGTATATAGTAGACCTTGCCCTCAAGAATAACCTTGTCCACTGAGCGGTGAACCCGGTACTCCTGCTCCTGTTCCTGGGCCAGTCCCACAGAAGTGGCCAGGAAAAATAAGACAAGAAATAATATGGTACCGGGGATCCTTTTTATCATACAGTTTGGAGGAAACTAATTACATTATCCTCTATACGATTCAATACGTTTGAGTAATCACCTCTCTCAAAACTCTCACCGGTGATCTTCTCATATAACTCAATATAGCGGTCTGTTACTTCATTTACAAATTCATCGGGCATCTCAGGTACGGTCTGACCTGCCAATCCCTGAAAATCATGGTCCATCAGCCATTCCCTAACAAACTCCTTTGACAGCTGCTTTTGTCCCATATCCTTATCCTGCCTCTCCTGGTATCCTTCAGAATAGAAATACCTGGAAGAGTCAGGAGTATGGATCTCATCAATCAGGTAGATCTTACCTTCCTGTTTCCCAAATTCATACTTGGTATCAACAAGAATCAGGCCTTTCTCTGCTGCCATCTCTGTTCCACGCTGAAAAAGTTTGCGCGTATAATCCTCCAGCTGCAGGTAATCCTCTTTGGCTAAAATTCCTTTTGCCAGGATATCTTCCCTTGAAATGTCCTCATCGTGTCCTTCGTCAGCCTTGGTGGCTGGTGGAATTATGGGTTCGGGAAAGCTGTCATGCTCTTTCATTCCTTCAGGCATGGGCACTCCACAGAGCAACCGTTTGCCTGCCTTATACTCACGCCATGCATGTCCCGTGAGATAACCCCGTATTACCATTTCAATTTTAATTGGTTCGGCATAGCGGCCAACAGTAACATTCGGATCAGGTGTCGCAATCTTCCAGTTGGGTACAATATCTGAAGTGGCATTCAGGAACTTATCAGCGATCTGGTTAAGGACCTGTCCCTTGTAAGGGATCCCCCGGGGCTGAACCACATCAAAGGCCGAAATCCTGTCGGACACAACCATTACAAGATACTTATCTTCAATATTATATACATCTCTTACCTTCCCTACATAATGATTTACCTGGCCGGGAAAATTGAAACTGGTGTTCTTGATTGCTTCCATTTGTACTGAATGTTTTATTTGTTTAACTAATTTATTTTAGTTCCGGTCCATTTGCCCGAAAATTGATTCATTGGTTTGTACTCTTGTCTGAGGAATCCAAACCCTCCTTCTTTTGTTCTTCATCATAAGCTTTAACGATTTGCTTAACCAGTTTATGACGTACAATATCGCGGGCATCAAAATAAACGATGGCTATCCCTTCAATTTTTTCAAGCATTCCGATGGCACGAAGCAGCCCGGAATCTCTCCTGCTGGGCAGATCGATCTGCGTCAGGTCTCCCGTTATTATAAATGTCGCATTTTTCCCCATACGGGTAAGAAACATCTTCAACTGCATTGCTGTGGCATTCTGTGCCTCATCCAGTATAACAAATGCATTGTCAAGGGTTCTCCCCCTCATAAAAGCCAGAGGTGCAATCTGAATAGTATTATCTTCAAGGAATCCCCTGAGCTTTTTTGAGGGAATCATATCATCGAGAGCGTCATAAAGCGGCTGCAGGTATGGATCAAGTTTTTCCTTGAAGTCTCCGGGTAAAAATCCAAGCTTCTCCCCTGCTTCAACTGCGGGCCGGGTAAGAATGATCCTCTTTACCCGCTGTTGTTTTAATGCCCTTACTGCAAGTGCAATGGCTGTATAGGTTTTTCCTGTCCCGGCGGGACCTATAGCGAACATAAGGTCCGTCTCATCACAGCTTTTTACAAGGGCTTTCTGGTTTACGGTTTTGGCCCGGATGGGTTTCCCCCCATCCCCATACAGCAGCACATCCCCCTGTACCTTATTGTTTTCCAGTACTACTTTCCCGTTCCCCTGAAGCAATTCTTCGAATTCCTGTTCATCCGGGCTATCTGTATGCTGAATATAATCGATCAAAAGCTCGAAAGTTTTTTCGAAATGCAGGATCTCTGCTGCTTCCCCCTTAAGGATAATCTCAGATCCCCTTGACACTATCTTAATCTTCGGAAAGCTTTTTTTTATCCGGTCAAACCGTACATTGTTTATACCAAACAGTTTTAGCGGGTCAACCCCTTCCAGATAAATTTTCTTTTCGATCAAGCGATTATTTGTTGAGTGAATACAAAATTAACATTATTTCCATCCGCTTATCGTCTCAGATAACTGAATTTTACGGATACCGAATGATTGTATGATTTCATATTTGAGATGTAGATACCTTGTCTCAGGTTTAGCAGGTTGAGAACTCTTGTCGTGCGGCTATTCAATATGTTAAATATTGATTACTTTTACCCATTGCAAAATAAATGGTTTTTTTGAACCTTGCAATAATTATTTCGATCCCGTAGAAGCCGCTTTAAATGAGCATTGTCACTCTAACTACAGACTGGAATACAGACGATTACTACACAGGAGCTCTTAAGGGAAAGATCCTTAGTCAGTGCGCTCAGATACAAATTATTGACATATCCCATCAGGTACCATCATTCAACATCAGCCACGCAGCATTTATTCTGCGCAATTCCTTTCATAATTTCCCTGCAGGCAGCATTCATATTATCGGTGTAAATACCGAGGGCGACGAAAATGTTCCCTTCCTTCTTGTTGAATATAAAAAACATTTTTTTGTTGGAACAGATAACGGGATATTTGGACTGATGTTTTCGGAAGAACCGGACAGGATCATTGCATTGAATGCCCCTAAAGAGCTTCACAGTTTTACCAGTTTTACAGTATTTGCGGATACTGCTTGCAAACTGGCATCAGGGGATAAACCCGAATCACTTGGGAAACCTGTAAAGGAGTTTACGCAGCTAATACCCATACGTGCAGCCATTGAAAAAAACGTTCTTACCGGCACTGTAATTTATATCGATTCGTTCCGGAATGCTATTACAAACATTTCGAGGGAATTGTTCGACCGTGTCGGGGATGGAAGGGATTTCGAGATCTTCGTACAGAGCAATCACTATGTAATAAAGAAAATCAACCGGTATTACCATGAAACTCCTGCCGGTGAAATCCTGGCCCTTTTTAATAGTGTGGGACTCCTGGAAATAGCCATGAACAATGGAAATGCCGCCGATTTACTGGGGCTCTCCACTCACTCAGGAATCCGTGTGAAATTCGTGCCTGAGAAGGAAGAAGTAAAAAAACCAGCTACAAAAAGCAAATCCCGCAAATGACCGGTGGGAAAATTATGAGCTGTCCTGCCCCTTTCAACTGGTACCGGTAGCAAGAAACCAGAGACCAGGAACCCGGAACCAGTGAATAACACGATAAATACAGAATGTCTATGAACAGCATGGAGGAGAAATTAGAAGTATTCCGGGAGTTACTGGAGATCATGGACCGCCTTAGAGTTGAGTGTCCCTGGGATATGAAACAGACCAATGAATCCCTTCGTAACCTGACCATTGAAGAAACTTATGAGCTGGCCGATGCAATACTGGAAGGAGACCAGGTGGAGATTAAAAATGAACTGGGCGATCTGCTGCTTCATATAGTGTTTTATGCTAAGTTAGGGTCTGAAACCGGTGATTTCGATATCGCGGACATTACCCGTAGCCTGAATGAGAAACTGATCTACCGCCACCCACATATTTTTGGGGATATTGAAGTTGAGGATGAAGACGATGTAAAGAAAAACTGGGAAGAATTAAAATTACGTGAAGGAAGGACTGTACTTCAGGGTGTGCCCCGCTCCCTGCCCGCAATGATCAAGGCCAACCGGATACAGGAAAAAGTGAAGGCTGTAGGATTTGACTGGGATGAGCGGGACCAGGTATGGGACAAGGTTCGTGAAGAACTTGACGAACTCTCTGAAGAGATCAAAAAAGAAGACCAGGACAGGATGGAATCAGAATTCGGCGACCTGCTGTTTTCTGTGATTAATGCTGCCCGCTTATACGGGATTGACCCCGAAACAGCCCTGGAAAAGACCAACCTTAAATTCATCAAACGATTCAATTACCTTGAACAGAACACCCTTAAAAAAGGCCGTAAGCTCAAGGACATGAACCTGGATGAAATGAACGGCATATGGGAGCAGGCAAAAGATCACGACTAAAAACATTTATAATATGAAAACTCGAATTATATCGCTTTTAATTATCATTACGGTATGGTCATGCAACAGCGATCAGTATATAATGACCGTTTCCGGTCCCATTCCAGTGTCTGAAATGGGTATCACACTTGAACACGAGCATATACTGGTTGACTTTATTGGGGCCGATAGTAGCGGATACCATCGATGGAACAAGGAGGATGTCATTGAGAAAGCCCTGCCCTATCTTGAGGAAATCAGGGAACTGGACTGCCGGACATTTATTGAATGCACTCCTGCATACCTTGGCCGTGATCCGGAACTTCTCAGAATAATCTCCGAAAAAACAGGGTTGAACATTATTACAAATATCGGCTGGTATGGTGCACGAGGCAATCTGTACATCCCGGAAAGGGCATTCGAAATGAGGATTGAAGACATCGCTGAGGAATGGATATCAGAATTCCGGCATGGAATCGAGGATACAGGTGTTAGGCCCGGATTTATTAAGATCGGGGTAGACCGGGATGATACCCTCTCCCTGATGCATGAGAAACTGATCCGTGCCGCTGCCTTAACACATCTTGAAACAGGACTTGTAATTAAATCCCACACCGGGCCAGAGGCACCGGCTTTCGCCCAATTGGCTGTCCTTGAGGAAATGGAGGTCCCGGCTGAAGCGTTTATCTGGACACATTCCCAGAGAGGTAACCTGGAAGCATGGATCATGGCAGCAAAAATGGGCGCCTGGATATCACTTGACAATGTCCGTTCAAAAAACATAGAGGAGCATGTTAAGAACCTGCAGGATATCAGATCAGCCGGCCTTCTCGACCATGTACTGATCTCCCATGATTCAGGATGGTACAGGGTCGGCGAAGAAAATGGTGGCAATTACAATGGGTATACTGCCATTTTCAAGGAACTTCTCCCGGCTTTAAAGGAAAAGGGGTTTGCAGAATCCGAAATTAATCTGCTTATGGTTGAAAATCCCGCAAGAGCCTTCCGTATCAGGATTGTAAAGCATTGAGCCAGGTTTCTGCCATTAACTCACATCCGGCCATGGAAGGATGCACCCCATCATGAGTCCAGTGCGAGGCCGGGGCAATCTCGGTGGCATCGTCAAAAGCGGACTGAAAAGGTACCCAGATCGCCTCAAATTCGCCGGCAAGCCTTG
The DNA here is from genome assembly GCA_011053095.1 of Bacteroides sp. Taxonomy (GTDB): domain Bacteria; phylum Bacteroidota; class Bacteroidia; order Bacteroidales; family SM23-62; genus SM23-62. Next base: position 11,516 of record DRHS01000061.1, on the reverse strand, counting down.
CTGCTATCTCCTTGTATTGACTGAATGGCTCAAGCCATGAATCATCAACCGCCGTTGTTCCGGTTAAAATAAAAGGCTCGCAGAGCACCAGTTTAATATCGGGCAGTTCCGACAGGGTCCGATTCAATAAATTTCTATAATCATTTTCATAGATCTCGGGAGTACCGTCGTATTTACCATTGCGGAAATGCCAGTAATCATTCACACCGATCAGGATGCTCAGCAAATCAGGCTTCAGATCGAGACAGTCTTTTTGCCAACGTTCATCAAGCTGGAAAATCTTATTGCCGCTGATCCCACGGTTATAAATGCTCAGATCCTTAGCTGCCAGATCATTTAGAAGTTTGGCGGCGATAATGTTTGCATACCCTGGTCCAAAAGAACGCGCATTATTTGGCAGCTCATTCTTTTTCTCTCTTCCCGCATCGGTAATTGAGTCACCCTGGAACAGAATAATATCTTGCTGCGAAATAATTTCATAACCAAATCCGCCAGGTTCTTCTTCGCTTTCACCTGACTTAGCTGCATTGCCACAGGAGCCGAGCATAAACGGCAAACCGGTTACAGATGCAGCACCGATCCCCGCATTCATGATAAATTTTCTCCTTGACTGTCCTGATCCTGTATTAGATTTTGCTTTTTTCATATTATGTATTGATCTGGTTAACAAAATTGGATATCCCGCATAATCATACCCTGAGAAATATCTTGTTTTTATAAAGAAGGTAGAGGCAGGTCCAGATAATAGCCAGCATACCCATGCTGATAATCAGATCTCCTGCTTCACCCAGGTGCATTGATAATCCCTGAAACAGATTTTCAGAAATACCCCTGAAACTGATAAAAGCATATGCAAGATAAATGGTTATTGAGTTCATTCCGATCACCCTGAAATAAAATCCCCATTTTTCATATTTCCATACGTCAACCACCAGGTAAAATCCGGCAAGTATAAGCATGCTGATCCCTCCGGCATGAAGGTTGAAGGTGCTGGTCCAGATTTTTTTTATCGCCGGGTACCATTCCCGGAGAATGTATGCAAGAATCAGGAAACCTGTACCCAGTGCCACAAGGATCAGAAACTTTTTGTATTTGCCTGCCAGAACTTTGCTGCGCAGGATCAATCCGGCCAGTGTCCCCATCAGCGTAATTCCAACGGCAGAAATATTATTTATCACTCCTTCGGGATCATATGTACCTCCATACAACCTGCCCGGGGTAATTCGCTGATCAAGGAAGGCATTTATGGATCCGTCTGCAGTCAGCACCCCGGATCCAAACCCTGGAACGGGCATAAAATTCTGGACAAGGCCATAAACCACAAGTATCCCTGTGATCCAGATAACAATCGATCTCAGGTTTGATGCATTGATAAATATCAGTGCTGCAAACAGATAGGCGAACCCTATCTGCCCGAGTACGGAAGCAATTCTCGGATTGGCCCAGTCCGGCGAGGATGCCTGGTTGTAAAAGATTCCAAAAACTACGAGGAGGATAAATCGCTTGAGCACTTTCCGGTAGAGGGACTTTTTGGCGACACCCGCTTCAATTCTTGGAATAAAGGAATATGGAATTGCCACTCCCATGATAAACATAAACAATGGAAAGATGAGATCGTAGAAATGGAATCCTTCCCATCTGACGTGATGCATTTGATTTTCGATTCCTGCGAAAACAGACCAGTCAGTAGCCTTTGCAAGGGCTGCGATAAGAGCAGATCCTCCTGTTATCCAGAACATATCAAAACCCCTCAGGATATCAAGGGATTTCAATCTCTCAGTTGTCGAATTGTCAGTCATCGGATAATTGATTTTGAAATAAAACTATATATATTATCAAGATTATTCGCCTCGGATAACTAATTTAGAATATTTCTGCCTGTCATGTCATAATATAAACTAACGTAATTTAAGTAGATTTATAAAATCAACCTTTAACCCATCATGAAATTTACCACATTCTGTCTGATCAGCCTTGCTCTTTTAAATGCCTGCACAAGTCAACCAAAACATGAAAAACCCAACATCGTCTGGATTATGATGGAAGACTGGGGATACGAGCTGTCCTGCTATGGGGCTGCCGGTATCCAGACACCCAATATTGATAAATTTGCATCGGAAGGAATACGGTACACAAATTCCTTCTGCACGGCACCCGTTTGCTCACCTTCCCGTTCTGCAATGATCACGGGATTTCACCAGAATTACATAGGAGCGAACCAGCACCGTACTAAAGGACCCGGTTGGAAAAAACAACCTCTGCCCTACGGAATCAAGCCGATCACTCACCTGCTGGAGGAAGCCGGGTATTATACCTGCCTGATGGAGAATCGAAAAACAGATGTCAACTTTACCACGGAAAAAGAACTTTTTATGGGGAAGGATTGGGGAGAAAGGGCTGAGGGACAGCCTTTCTTTGCCCAGATAACTTTCCCGGGTACGCACCGGATATGGTACCGTGATCCGGAAAACCCAATTGATGTATCAGATGTAGAATTACCGCCCTACTACCCGGATCATCCTATCGCGAAACGTGACTGGGCCAACGGACTTGAAGCTGCCCAGGTAGTAGACCGGAAAATCGGCATAATCCTGGACCGCCTGGAGGAGGAAGGCCTTACTGATAATACACTGATATTCATTATAGGTGATAACGGCCGCTGCATGCCACGTGGGAAACAGTTCCTCTACGATGGGGGAATTCAGGTACCCATCCTTGCACGGTGGCCGGGTCATATCGAAGCCGGAAATGTCAGCGATGACCTGGTGATGACCATTGATATATCCGCGACTATTCTCGAAGTTGCAGGTATAGATCCCGGATATGAATTGCATGGTAAAAGCCTTCTGGGGAACGAAACCGACGACAGGAATTATGTTTTTGCAGCCAGGGATAAAATGGATGATACCCATGATGCTATGAGGGCGGTTCGGTCGAAGGATTTTAAACTTATTTATAACCTTATGCCGGAACGGGGTTACTGCCAGTACTCCAGGTATAAGGAGGCCAGTTATCCGGTTCTGGCCCTTTTGAATGTAATGAACCTGAAAGGGGAGTTGACCCCTGAACAGGCTGCTTTCATGGCCACTTCAAAACCTGAATTTGAATTGTTCGATCTGAGAAAAGACCCGCATGAGATGAATAACCTTGCAGACGATCCGGAGTATGCTGATATCAAAGATGAACTTCTTGCCGAGCTGAACGCATGGAGAAAAGTTATTAATGACCAGGGTGTTACGGAATCATTCCGCGAGGGTGGATGGCCAGCGGATTATCCCACACGAACCCTCGAGGAATGGGAAAGCATTCTTAAGCAATGGGAACCCTGGGTCTTTCGAGGACCTGATGAAAATGAAAGATCATTGCGTCCTGAAATCAGGCAGATCCATGAGGTGCTGAAGTAACCGGGGAAACCTATTTCTTTAACAATAAAATTCCTGCTTCCTTCATAGTCTGAAATGTCAACCTTTGGTTGTTATTTTCAGAACAACAGCCATCTCATTGAGTTTTGTATCCGGGATCTCAATAACGAGACCTTCATCCGTCAGTTCCCAGTCTGGCTCTTTCTCTGAACCAAGCAATTCCACACTTACGACCCCTATCTTATTACCATAATTTACGGCAGAAAATGATTCAAGAGTCACTTTTTCCCCGGCTGCAGGGGTACCGAGTAAGCTGGCATACACAACATCATCCCTAGTGGTATATCTTAAATCCTCCGAAGAATATTTTACTTTCAGAAATTCACTGTGATTCTTAAAGTGCCCTTCAGGTTCTTTAGTTGGTCCCTCCCCAAAGGTATACCAGGGACGGGTCTCGTAAATTGCCTCACCGAAGTTTTCCAGCCATTTGCCAATATCAAGCAGCACCTGTTTCTGGTCTTCTGGTATGGTCCCGTCAGATTTCGGAGAAATATTCAGAAGCAGAACACCATTCTTGCTCACAATATCAATAAGTACATGGAGTACATCCCGGGAGGCCTTGATTTCAAGATCCTCTGTGTAACACCAGCTCCCCTTGCTGATGGTCTCATCAGTCATCCAGGCCTTCTTTTCGAGTTTATTCTTCCTGGACTTTTCGAGATCATCCACACTGAAATCAAGCGGCAGGTCATCCTGTTTCCGTACTATGACAACTTCTTTGTCCCACTGCAAGGCCGCGTTCAGATAATAGGCACAGAACCGGCGCCGTAACGTATCGGGGATCTGGTCAAGCCAGGAATCAAACCAGACTATGTCGGGCTGGTAATTGTCAACCACCTCCTTAAGTTTGCCGAGCCAGATCTTTTCCAGCCACTCCTCCTCAGGAATGTTGCCGTAGAGGTAATTCCACTCTGCATCATCCGTGGTAGGAGGCATGCCCGGAAACAGCGGGTAATGGGAGTTACGAAACCGGGCACGCGGATTATCCTCAATAGCCATCTGCTCCTCTTCCTGGCCACTGTACCGCTGAAGATGTTTTGCATGATGAAAGGTTGTAATGAATTTCATTCCATTTCCCGTGATCGCCTCCTTCAACTCACCTGTAATATCCCGCCTGGGTCCCTTATCCATGCTGTTCCAGGGTGTAACCTCGCTGTCCCACATCGAAAACCCGTCATGATGCTCCGCTACAGGTCCGGCAAAGCGTGCCCCGGCCCTGACGAAAAGATCGGCCCATTCTTCAGCATTAAAATTTTCTGCTTTGAACATGGGCACAAAATCATGGTACCCAAATTCCGAGGGATGACCGTAGGTTTCAAGATGATGTTCATATTCTCTTCTGTCCTCGAAATGCATATGCCTCGGATACCATTCACTCCCAAAGGCTGGGACAGAATAAACCCCCCAGTGAAAATAGATGCCCAGTTTTGCATCCTTGAACCATTCAGGGGCCGGGTCGTGGTTGGAAAGTGACTCCCAGGTTGGCTCATACAGGACGGTATCCTTGCTTGAATCGGAACCGGATTGCCTATTGCAGGAATAAACCAATACTGTTGTCAGAATTATCAGAAAGATTAATCTCAGGAAATTCATTTTCATCATGGCAAGAAGTTTAAGGTTTGGATTATTGGTTTGATTTTTAACGGATTCCGGGAAAGAAAGATCCCAGGTCAAGGGTATCGTTTAATTGATCGCCCAGTTCCCTGAGATCGGCGAACATTTCCCTGACAAGCTCTTCCCTTTCCAGGTCTTCCGAGATATCAATCATCTCAAGCGGATCATTTTCAAGATCATACAACCTGACCCTGGCTGCATAGGGATATACAATTAGTTTATAGCCGTTTTTTCGAATCATACGCTGTCTATCCTTGTAGCAAGCGTAAATCGCTTTGTAAGAACGTTCATCCTGTTTTCCGGCTAATGTGGGCAGAAGGCTGCTGAATTCAACATAATCCGGTATTTCGAGTCCGGCGAGCTCAATCGCTGTAGGCATAATATCCTGGAGATACACATCCTGTCTCCTCTTCATACCTGCAGGTACGCCTGGTCCTACGACAATCATGGGTGGACGAATACTGTGATCGTACATGTTCTGTTTTCCCATCAGTCCATGATGACCAGCAGAAAGTCCGTGATCTGCCGTAAAAAATATATATGTGTTTTCCGCCTTTCCTGACTCCTCCAGCGCATCCAGTATCCTTCCGATCTGGGAATCCATATGGGATATTATGGCATAGTATTCCTGGCGGTGAACCTTTACAGCATATTCTGTCCTCGGGAAGGGAGCAAGTCTTTCATCCCTTAATGATGGACTGCAGCCTATCTCATTCTTATATGGGTATTCCGGAAGAAAACTTTCAGGAACCGAGACATTTTCCAAAGGATACATATTAACGAATTCTTCAGAGGATTGCCTGGGGTCATGAGGAGCATTGAATGCCAGGTACATGAAAAAAGGATTTTCTTTGCCTGAGGCCTGCTGAATGTAATCTATGGCATCATCTCCAAGAACTTCGCTCCAATGCCTGCCGCCCTTCCAGAAACCGCCGAGTGAAGTATCAAATGGTGACCACGGATCTTTTTGTCCCTCAACAGGTCTGTTATATGCTTCAGGAATAGATCCGGGCATACCCGGACGCACATTGCTTACATGATCAAATATTTTTTCCGGATCAATTTTTACATGCCATTTTCCGGAGAAATAGGTTTCATAACCTCCCTGCTTCATCAGAAGGCTCCAAAGTAAGCCTTCTGCAGCCAGGCTGTCCAGATCCGGTTCGACAGTCATTGCATTCCATACAAATTTTCCAGTATTCAACATGGTTCTGGATGCAACACAAACCGCTCCACCCCAGCCACCCATATTATATGCATGGGTGAAGGATGTACCCTGCTCTGCCAGCCGGTCTATATTTGGAGTTTGTATCTCATGGTTTCCGTGTGCCCGGACTGTATTATAACTCTGGTCATCCGCAAAAATAAAGATGATGTTGGGCTGTTGGTTATCCTGCTCCCCGCATGAAGAAAGAAGCAATCCAATGACTGCCAGAAAATAAATTAAAGGAAAGAGAGAATCCCTGGAAAGCATGTTCCTCGTGTGTTTTAATCTATTAAAGATATTCATATTCATAATCAATGAGTTTTTTCTCTTTCATTTCATCCCAGAAAGCCACCGGGATCGTTCTATGAAGGATTTCCACATTCCGGTTCATCTTATCCGGATTACTGGTATTCAGTGCCAGGCTCACAATGGCGGGATGAGACATGCCAAAGTGGATGCAGGCATCTCCGGGCATAATTTCGTACTTCTTACACAATTGAGTGAATTTGTCCCGCCACTGATATATGATCCTTCCCTTCTCGCTATCGGGTGGAACATCCTGGTAATCAAACAGGTCACCGCCTGTTAGGAATCCTCCATGAAAAACGGCAGAGTTGATAATACCTACACTATTTCGTTGAAGTTTATCCATAAATGCCAGCAATTCCGCAGGATGGTTGAATATTGTAAAGCTGTTGGCAACCATGACCCAGTCAAATGGAACATGCTCATACAATTCCTTTATGATCTGCCAGTCTTTACATCCGATCCCGACTGCCTTAACCTCTCCCTGTTTTTTAAGATCGAAAAGGGCACGATAGGATTCAAGAATTGCATTCAGGCGTTCCGACCTGTCCTGATCATTATCCGCTGCTAAAAGATATTCATCCGGATCATGGATTGAGACTAAATCTGCCCTGTAGGTCCCTCCCAGGAGCTTATTCCCCTGCCTGTGACATTCAATGATACCGTCATAGCTGAAAGTCTGGACCGCATCGTTCTCAAGGTCTGACCAGGCTCCGGGTTCGAAAGTTGGTTCCTCTGCTTCCAGCGGTATGCGGTACCATCCGAGTTTATTGCTGATCACGATATCTTCCGGGTCTATTCCCAGGTCAGCCAGTCCCCTGCCAATAATCTCAAGGGCTAGTCCCGCGCCATATTTTCCTGCAGAATCAATTACTACCGGTTTTTCCGTGCATTCAAACCATTTCTTCATAAGAGCCAGCTTGTCCTCATATGAAAGAGCCTTGTAAAGATTTCCCAGGTAACTGGTCCCATAGACTACCTGCGGAACACTGAGTCCGGTTTTTCCGAGAGGATTCTTTTCTGTCAGTTTCATCAGTTTTTACTTAACTCATCCCGTTCCTGGTCCTGTAACCGTAAATAGTGATCACTATGAAACAAATAAAGGGTAAGATGAATGAAACATTTTCTGCATGCATGGAAAATATCATTTCCTGCTTTATGATTACACTCTGCAGGGGAGGCATGATTGAACCTCCAAGTATCGCCATGATCAGTCCCGCAGCACCAAACTTTGCATCTTCACCAAGTCCTTTCAGGGCTATCCCGTATATGGTGGGAAACATTAGAGACATGCATGCCGAGACTCCTACCAGGCAGTACAATCCTGAAATACTATCAATAAAAATTACCCCAAGAACCAGAAGGCCGCCAGCAATGGCCAGGTACATTAGCAGTTTACCGGCTTTGACATACTTCAGCAGGAAAGTACAGATAAAGCGGCTTGTCACGAATATAATCATGGCAACAATATTATGCTGCTGAGCAAGGACTTCAGCTTCCTGTTCGCCCATTCCCTGCTCCATAAAGATCCTGGTTCCGTAATGTATGATGAAGGTCCAGCACATGATCTGGGCTCCCACATAAAAGAATTGAGCAATAACACCTTCCCTGTATCTGGGAATGGAGAGTATTCGTTTCAGGGTGGGAATCAGATCAATGGAGCGATTCCGGTCTGCATTTCTTGGCATTTTTACGAATGCGATTACAATCAGCATTACAATGATTACAATACCTATAACGATGTAAGGATTTGCCAGGACTGAAAGGTCATGGGATTTGACAGCTTCAAACTCAGACGGTGAAAGATCCATACGGGCGGCTGTATCCCTGGGATCGAGCCTGGCCTGAATAAAATTCTTTGCTACGAACATACCGGCCAGGGATCCCATCGGATTAAAGGATTGTGCAAAATTAAGTCGCCTGGTAGATGTTTCCTCATCACCCATTGACAGGATGTAGGGATTGGCACTGGTTTCAAGAAAGGAGAGTCCGCATGTCAGGATAAAATACGCAACCAGGAAAGGTCCATATGCCCCGATTGCACTTGCGGGAATAAATAATAATGCACCACTCGCATACAGGCCAAGTCCCACAAGAATACCCGCTTTATAGCTAAAACGACGGATAAACATGGCAGCCGGGAAAGCCATGGCAAAATAGCCTCCGTAAAAGGCCATTTGTACAAAAGAACCCTGGACGGTGCTCATGAGGAATATTTTTGAAAAGGCCTTTACCATGGGATTGGTTACATCATTTGCAAAGCCCCATAATGCAAAACAGGAGGTTATCAGAACAAAGGGAATTACATACTTTGCCTCGAGGAATTTAGAATTATTGTCAGTCATGGTTAACCTGTATTATTGTATGGGTAAATCGTAAAAATCAATGCAATTTGAACTCATGATTTTCACCCTCTCGATTGCAGAAAACTTCTTAAAGTATCTTTGAGGAATGTCAAGTATTTCACTGTACTCTCCTGCCAGAAGGCAAACCGGCCAATCTGATCCAATCATGAGACGGTTTGTACCAAAGGCATCCACAACAACATCAAGGTAAGGAATAAAATTTTCGTATTTCCAGTTTTCGGTATCTGCTTCGGTGACCAATCCGGATATCTTGCACCAGATGTTTGGCCTGGCAGCAAGGTGTTCGAGGTCTGCCCTCCATGGATCAAGTATTCCTGATTTAATTAATGGTTTGGAAATATGATCCAGAACAAACTTTTGCTCAGGGAACATACTGACCAGTTCTGCTGCTCTGGACAGATGTTTTGGAAACAGGAGAAGGTCATAGGCAAGATTATAGCTCTTCAGCTTTTCTATGCCCCTGATAAAGTCTGCCCGGAGCATGAAATCATCATCGGGTTCATCCTGGACAACATGGCGTACCCCAACCAGCTTCGGATTATCTGCTAACTCATTTATCTGATTTTCAATCTCTTCCGACCTCAAATCTACCCATCCGACAACACCTCTGATAAAATCATATTCTCCGGCAAGCTCAAGCAACCACCTGGTTTCATCCAGATTCTGCCTGGCCTGTACTACCACAGTACCTGAGACATCGGCTTCCTGAAGCTGGTCTTCCAGATGTGGTGGAAGAAAGTCACGCCGGAGAATTGACATGGAATCATCAATCCAGCGATAATCCTCCTTGTTGAATTCCCAAAAGTGATGATGTGAATCAATGATCATGTACTATTCATTAAGCTTATAGATCCTCTCAGTCATTTGCCACTTCTCTTCAGCAGTGGCATCTGCAGGGCTATGCTGGAACCTGGCAACATAAGCCTCCCACTCGGATTGCCGGGGCTTATCAGCAAGTTCTTTCATGGCGGAGTCATGATCGAAATCCGGGATAGTATCCATTATCATAAACAACTGTGTACCGGCAATATAGATTTCCATATCCAGTATGCCCACTTCCATCATACCCTTTGTGATTTCGGGCCATACTTCGTCAGGTGCATGTACTTTCTTATAGTTTTCGATGGCCTGGGGATCATCTTCCAGGGTAAGTGTTTTGCAGAAACGCTTGTATTCCATTGAGAGAGTTTAGGAGGATTAATACAAACATGCAATAAATATATCATAATCCATGGTTCCGTGTTTTATATTTACACAATATGGAATATCCTCTCTAAGACATCAAACATATTCCCCTGATTTTCTTATTTTTATATCAAATCCCCAAACCAACCGGCCATGATGCGATCTTTGCTCCTGGTATCCCTTCTCTGTTTGTCAGCAAACCTCTTGTCTCAGACTGTTATTGATTCCGGAGATGTATCGGGAGTCTGGACACAAGAAAACTCGCCTTACAATATTCACGGGGACATCTATGTGCAGGCCAACCAGCTCCTGACAATTGAGCCGGGAGTAAAGGTTGTCTTTCACGGGCATTACCGCCTTTTTCTTCATAATGCAAACCTCTTTGCCTTGGGCAGCCCGGAAGACAGTATTGTATTTACAGTTGCTGACACAAGCGGATTCGCGAACGGTGAGTGGGACGAGGGAGGCTGGTACGGCATAAACTTCTCATACCCTTCCAACACAGGAGATAGCTCTCATTTTGGTTATTGCAGGTTCGAATACGCTAAAATTCCCGGAGACAAATATCGGTCGGATATGGGAGTGATCGGAGTCAATCTTCTGCCAAGGCTTACTATCAGGGATTGTATATTTGAGCATAATAAGACACAACATGAAGGACTCATTGATATCCATCTTTCAGATCTGATAATCCGCAACAATATCTTCAGATATAATGAATGTGCCGAACTCATAAGCATGCAGGAGGATTCTCCTCATATTTATGGGAACCGGATCGACGGTAATAAGTGTGAAGTGCTCCTATGGATAACCGCATGGAACCATCCCAGTATCCATCACAATATGATCATTAATAATTCAGGTCAGATAATAAGATCTGAGGGAAATTGCCGTCCCAGGATTTACCAGAACTGGATATTGAATAACCAGGGAACGATAATCAACTTTGAAAAGAGCAGGACTGAATTCATCAATAACCTTGTGGCAAACAATGACGGAACCGCATTTTGGCTCTACAAGGATGAGAGCGTAATTGTTCAGAATACCATCGTAAATAATTCTTCCCATCCTGAATCTGTTATCGTCCTCCGTGAAACCTCAAATCTGATCTTAGGCATTACTCAAATTTAATATAACATTTATAGTCATATATACAACATTTTAATTTACCCTCAAGTAATATACATAATTGCCAATGGTCTGATAAACAATGATTAAAATTTATTTGCTTTTTTGAATTAAAAATGTTATAATTGTGAATTAATGGATTTTTATTCACAATTCTAACATTATGAAAACTGCTCGATATCCTGTTGATCAATTAGAAAAGCAATTTGAAAGCCAGATTGTTTTAGACATGATAGAAATGAAAACCATTTTAGGTACTGATGTCGATATGACCATTTACCGGAATTT
>DRHS01000060.1 GCA_011053095.1 Bacteroides sp. | reverse complement strand
GTTCATTGATCATAATTTGACAGATGCTTAAATGGTTCTGTAGTAATGAAATTTTAATGTCTACTGATTGCTCCTGTAACCAGGATAAATTTCTGCGATTTACTTTATCTTTACTCTTAGGTTCCATGTTAATTTGATTTTAGTCGATCATAAATTTAACATTTTAAGGAACCTCTCGGAAGAATCAGCTCATCAAAGGCTGATTCTTCCTTCTTAAATTTCAACTAAGTTTGGGACAACATCTTTATTGTAATTATACAGACAATACGTAAATTAGATTATCAGTATTTTTGTACTGAAATAATATTCATATATCACATTTGACAAATAGAAGATGGAATTATTCAAGCCAATGGACAACATTGAAAACGGGGAGGAAAAAACCAAGCCAGAAGGAGAAAATGAAAAAGTACGATGCCTTATTATAGGTTCCGGTCCAGCAGGATATACAGCTGCCATCTATGCAGCCCGTGCCAATCTCAAACCGGTACTTTATGAGGGACTACAGCCCGGGGGACAGTTAACCACAACTACGGATGTGGAGAATTTTCCCGGTTACCCTGAAGGAATCTCGGGTCCGGTAATGATGGAAGATCTTAAAAAACAAGCTGAACGCTTCGGTACGGATACCCGATGGGGTATCGCCACAGCGGCTGATCTCTCACAACAACCCTATAAAATTACCATCGATGATAAGCAAACCATTGAAGCAGACAGCGTGATAATTGCGACCGGGGCAACTGCCAAATACATGGGACTGGAATCGGAGTCGAAGTTTATGGGCTATGGAGTATCTGCCTGTGCCACATGTGACGGATTCTTTTATAAAGGACAGGATGTAGCAGTTGTGGGAGGCGGGGATTCAGCTTGCGAGGAAGCCCTGTACCTTGCCGGACTCTGCAAAAAGGTGTATATGATTGTCAGAAGGGATGTTTTCAGGGCCTCAAAGATTATGGCTGAAAGAGTACAGAACGTAGACAATATCGAGATCCTGTTCGAACACCTGCCCAAAGAAGTGGTTGGAGATCAGAATGTGAATGGTGTTATCGTACACAACAAAAAGACAGGGGAAGACTATAAGGTGGAAATTCAGGGATTTTTCCTTGCTATAGGACACACACCCAATTCACAGGTTTTTGCCGAATACCTTGATACCGATGATGTTGGATATATTCAAACCCAGCCAGATACTGCCAAAACCAATATTGAAGGAGTTTTAGCCTGTGGTGATGTACAGGATTCACAATACCGACAGGCTGTAACAGCTGCTGGCTCAGGCTGCATGGCAGCTATGGATGCGGAGCGATACCTGAGTGAAAAGGGATTGTAATGGCCGCCGGCCGGACTTTTTAAGTTGACCTGGTTGACTGTTTCCTTATATCTATTTTAAAAGCTGGCTCATTTCTGCAAATCCCTTCAGATGATTCATTTCCTGATTAAGTTTTGAAGCACGAAATTGAGGATTAGCGGATTTGTATAAAGTGATAATCCGGTCCCAGTCCTGCCGAGCCCCTACTTCATCACCCAATTCAAATTTGCAAAGGCTTCTGGCTGCCAGAAAGCTTTCTTCATACGGAAGCAGGGAAACGGCCCGGTTGAAATTCTTCAGGGCTTTTTTGGGATCCTTGTCCACAAGCAGCTTATCGATTCCCTTGCTGTAGAAATTATTTGCAATTTTATCCAGATTATAGTTTGCATTTGGCTTATAGACCACTGAGATTTCTTGCTTCATATTCGCCGGTACTCCATTAATGATTCCTGGATTCCATTTCCCGCTGGTTTCCTGTAGAACTTTAATCACCTCTTTATCGATATCTAATGATATACTGTTAATAACATGCAAATCGGTCAGTTCACCGGAGGCAGTAATCACAAATTCCACGACTTCTGTTCCGAGTAAACCAAAACTCGCAGTTCCCTGAGGATATTGCACGGATTTTGCCAGGTATTCATTGATTGATTTTGTTTCATGACCCTCTCCAACTAATTTAAACTCTGGAGGTGTATTTCCCATTTCTTTCAGCCGGAATGCTGGGTTGCTATGACCGTATGTCATCACTGACATAGTCATTCCTAATAAAAATAATACTTTGTTTTTCATACTGTTTATTAACGTTATTCTACTAATTGCCCGATCATTTCATCGCACATTGTTATAATTCTTTTGCAAGTCAGGTTTTGTATAATCATCCCGCCAGTTTAATCACATCTTTTTTCGATAAATCGGAATGATTTTGCTTGCTACTGCCATTCTCAAATCCTGAATGATCCGGGGCATTCTCTACTGACCATTGATCCTTTTTTCCAATATCAAAAAATTGTATCAGAAGGGTAAGCCTCGTGGATAAATCAGACAGATTTGAAGCATTTGCAAGCAACTCCTCGCTTGCAGCAGCACTTTGTTGGGTTAGGCCATTCAGTTGTTGAATCGCATTATTAACCTGGGCAGTGCCATTTGATTGCTCATTGCTCGCAATTTCGATTTGTTGTACCAACATGCTCGTTTTTTCAACCTTTGGCATGGTGTTAATCATTATTTCTCCGGCTCCTGTCGCCAATTTATAGCTTTCATTACTCAGTTTGGAAATCTCCTCTGCAGCCACTTTACTTCTTTCTGCGAGCTTGCGCACTTCGCTTGCTACAATAGCAAATCCTTTACCATACTCACCTGCACGTGCTGCTTCAACAGCAGCATTTAAGGCCAGCAAATTCGTCTGGAATACAATCTCATTGATAATACCTATTTTATCGGCAATAATTCTACTGGCTTCCACAGATTTTTGGGTTTGCTCTGTTACTTCCTTAATCCCTTTATTGGCATCTTCCGATATTTCCCGGGTAATATGTGCATTCTCGCTGTTTTGATTAATATTTCCGGATATTTCTTCTATGGTAGATGCGATTTCTTCAACAGAAGTAGCTTGCTGATTTGCTCCGTCAGCCAATTTATTGGCAGTATTGCTGTTTTCCTGGCTGGCCAGATCCATGGATTGTATCCCCACCAGAACATCATTTATTACCGAATGCAGCTTACTTACCAATAGATTGATCTGTTTTGCCATATGGCCTATCTCATCGTTGTTAATATGGCCAGATACTGAATCATCATCATACAATAATCCATCTGCTACCCTCGCAATTTTATAGTTTAGAAAAGCAATGGATTTATTGAGGGGAACGATAATCAGATACGACATCAGGAGAAATATCACCAGGCTTGCACCTAAAATAATAAGTGTATTGCGAAAAGATATATCAGCATTTCTTATTGTACCGGCAACTGCCAGGTCCACTTCCTGGTTTGTTTCAATAATAATTTCAGAAAGACTCTGCTTAATACCATTAAATGCTTCCACCATATTTTCAATGTCAGTGGAGAGTTCTTCTGTGAACTCCCCGCGAATCATGGCTCCGGTTGTTTTGAAGGACAGCTGGTAGTAATTTTCAAATTCTGTGGAAAGAAGTGTTAAGTCATCATTGTTCTGACCTATAATATTTAACTGCGCTGTATCGATATAACTCTTAATAAAATCATATTTTAATTTTGTTTCGGAGAGCTTTTCCTCATCGGCCAATGAAACGGCATCCTGAAATTCACGTTGCAGATTTATTAACTCATAGCTCGAAGTGTTAATAATTTCAAGGTATGGCACATAGCCATCCTGAATATTGCTTAACATATTATTGGATTTATTATTGGCTTGTTGAAAAATTAAGAACACGCCTAATATTACCAGCACGAATAAGACAGGGAAGAAAATGATCTTATATCTTATTTTTAAATTCTTGAACACTATAAATAATTATTAATTACGCTTATTACCTTGACCACAAGCAAACTGGCACTCAATCATATATGGCCAACTACCCCGGAATTGATTATTATTAAGTTGATCACATTGTCTGCGGTCCTCTTCAGTACTTATCTGATGCAAATATCTATCTTCAAACTTCATTTGTAAAGAGAGAATTACCTGAATTGGCCACGAGAGTCACCTGATTCTTGTTACGCATTTCCCGCAAAAATGATATTCAAAGGATTATGTCTGTAGAGTTGCAGACCTGATTTCCAAAGGAAACATCGATTTAATCAATCTACATTGATTACAGTACTTCCGTAAATTGATTGTCCCTCAGTTGTGTATCCACGGACAACAATAATATATTCTCCTTTTCGGTCTGAGGTAAAGAACTCCCCTTTATATTGACCCTGGTCGTCAATATGCATATCCGGATCCCAGAACAGGCAATTCCGGAAATCGGGATTACGCAGGTCTCCCCTCCCTCTGCTATAATCAGGAAAAATGGTTTCCTGTACTTCGGTCAGGGTTATTAAATTGAAAAAATAAGAATCCAGGGGCAGATCTATACCTGCCAGGTCCCGGTTTTTGGAAGTAATACTCAGGATGCCCCCGTATTTAATGTTTCCCCTTACATAGCTGGCGTTGATCAAGTCGATAGATTCCAGCTTCTCAGGTGAAACATTGATTATAGCTGAGACTTCAGAAATTGCGACATGGTCGAGAAGTATTAGTGGACTGTAAATTGAAAGATCATTGTAGTCACCCTCCATTGAAAGGCTTATCTTCCCTCCTCTTCTCCTGATGCTGGTCTGGGGTATCAATTCAAAAATAAATTCCTCCAGTGTGGGTAATTTTACATAATCATCTATCCTGATTGTGAACCAGGGATCACCATAGAAGTTACCCTCTTTAACACTTTCTTCTGTTAGTGAAGAGTCCGATAAGATTGTTTTGGCCTGATAGGAATTATTTACCTGCGCATTAAGCATCATTTCTTCCAGAAAAGGTTTTTCTTCCAATCCAATTTGCAATGTAAGTTGCTTTGGATCAATATACTGTGTTGAGAAATCCTGGTCAATCAGTATTTCAATCTGGCCTGCAGCCTGCGTTTCTGCACTAATGTAGAAGTCTTTCAATCCACTATAATCCGGAACCGCTATATAAAAATCTCCGTCCTTCCCGGTCAGATAACCAAAGTAATCGGGCTTTTCCCCGATAAGGGAGAGCTGAACACGCGAATTGGGAACAGGCTTCCCCCCGGCAATATCAACCACCTTTCCACTTATGGCC
>DRHS01000059.1 GCA_011053095.1 Bacteroides sp. | reverse complement strand
TAAGTGTGGTAGGATCATGAGTATTCCAGAAAACATCAAGAAGTTCCTTAAAGCTGATTATCTCCGGATTATAGTAAATCTGGCATACTTCTGCATGACCGGTGTTGCCCCTGGTTATCTCCTTGTACGATGGATTTTTAATTGTTCCGCCTGAAAAACCGCTAATTACCTTATCTACTCCTTCAAGTCGTTCGAATACCGCTTCTGTACACCAGAAGCATCCTGATCCGAATGTTGCAATCGATTCGCTTTTTTCAGTTTTCATAATGACTATAAATGATTCAAGAATAAAAAGAACAGCAATGAGAGCTAATAAATTGAACCTCCTCATATTTTTTTATTTAAAACGATTCCAAGCTAAGTAATTTTTTATATATTTTCATCATATTAACAAGCTATGGCAAAAGTTGTTCATTTTGAGATCCCTGCGGAAGACCCAAAAAGAGCTGTAGAATTTTTTTCTACCGTTTTTGGCTGGAAGTTTAACAGATGGGGAGAAAATAATGATTATTATCTCACCGAATCGGGACCGAAGGAAGAGCCCGGGATTGAGGGTGCAATTATGAAATGGAACCACCCCGACCAGCCCATTGTAAATACCATCCAGGTTGAGGATATTGAATCAACCCTTAAGTTAATAGAAGAAAATGGTGGAGAGATTGTGGTCCCCCTCCAGACAATACCCGGAGTTGGGAAACATTGTTACTTCAAGGATCCTTCCGGATTTTTACACGGCGCCATGGAACCTGAGATGGAATAAGTTTAAATGGTTTTTATGGACATAAGGGAACTACTTGAATTAAGGTCCTCCAGGCTGAATGCTGACTTTCTTGCAGACAAGATTGAGGAAGATACTGATATATTCGATGTGGTTTGGGAAGTAGTGCTTGAGGATTCTGATCCTGTTTCTATGAGGGCTGCATGGAGCCTGGTTATTTTTTCAAAAAAACATCCTTATTTTATCGAATCCAGAATCCCGGATATTGTTGAAATTCTTCCCAAAGTGAAATCTACCGGAGTTATAAGATGCCTTCTGAACATGTTGACTCTTGCTCCGGTTCCTGAAAACCAGAGCGGTATTCTATTCGATTATTGTTTTGGTGTAATTGAATCTGTCAGCTCAGAAATTGCTCATAAGGCCTATGCCATGACTATTCTCTATAACATATCTGAGGTTGAGCCCGAACTGAAACCTGAGCTTATTGCCCTATTGGAAGCACAATTGCATGATGAATCTACCGGTGTCGGCGCCCGTGCCATGATACTTATAAATCAGCTATACAAAGATTTAGGCATGCCAGTCAGGCTCAGCAGATAAGCGATGAGTAAAAGCTGATTGCACAAAAATATCTACCTGTTGAAAAGATCCAATACCACCTTACTCATTCCGAGAACACCTGTTTCATAAGTTGGTTTAAATTCAGGATAGAAATCCGGACTATGCAGATGAGCCAATTGCATGTTCATATTCTTATGTGCCTCAAATTTAGTCGGACTTACCGATCCAAGCCAGAATATTGCAATGGGAACCTTTTCTTCGGTTCTTCCATAACGCGCAAAATCCTCTGCTACAGTCTGCGGGTCTACCTCATGTAGATTTTCTTCTCCAAGTACAGAGATAAATGAGTTAACTGCATCCCGGGTTAATTGATCGTCGTTCACGACAGGTGGGGTAAGGTGATCCTTTGGTTTCACTTCAGGATACAAGGATTCGGGCAATCCGGCCGACTGAGCAATACCTTTGGAAATCCGTTGGAGGGCTTCGATAATTTCATCGTATACGGCATCGTCGAAAAATCGTACTGTAAGCTGCATATTTACTTCATCCGGAATAATATTATGGACCGTTCCCCCGTGAATAGATCCTACTGTTACTACTGATGGTTGGAAAGGATTAATTTCCCGGCTGGATATGGTCTGGTAGGCCAGTACCATCCTGGAAGCCAGCACAACAGGATCGATAGCCATATGAGGCCTTGCTCCATGTCCACCAATCCCTTTGACTTTTATATCGACAGAATTGACACCTGCAAAGAATGCTCCTGAACGATACCCGATTGTCCCGGCCTCCAATTCTGAGCTCACATGGTATGCAAGCGCATAGTCAGGCACAGGAAACCGCTTAAACAGTCCATCTTCAATCATGGCATTTGCACCGCCGCTCTTTTCTTCCGCCTGCTGGGCGACCATTATGAGGGTTCCTTTCCATGATTCTTTCATCTCGGTCAATACTTTAGCCGTCCCAAGCCATACCGTCATATGCATATCATGACCGCACGCATGCATCACCCCTTCGATATTTGAGCTAAAGGGAAGTCCTGTTTTCTCTTCCAACGGAAGTGCATCCATATCCGTCCTGAGCATTATCACAGGACCATCTCCATTCCTCAGAATACCGACAAACCCATTTCCTCCTATTTTTCTGCTGATATCAAATCCCAGGTTTTGTAGTTCCGTGGATAACCTGTCAGATGTTTTATACTCTTCGAAAGATAATTCCGGGTTCTGGTGAAAGTGCCGGTACAATGATTCATGCTGGCCGATGTTATTAATAATTTCCTTTCTAATCTGCTGATCCGTCTGTGAAAAACAGATCATCGATAAAAAAATTGCGGTCAGGCTAAGTAAAATCCGTTTCATTTGGTTTATTTTATGCTGGCTTAAATATAATACTTCATTCCGTAACGGAATTATCTGATTTTTTAATAATTTGACTCCTTCAAAACAATTTAAAATGAACAAGCTGATCATTCTTACCGGTCCCTCCTGTATTGGAAAAAGTCCACTCGACAAAGCATTAAAGAGGTTTTATCCTGAAGTCAGAGAGAAGATGCAAAAGCTGGTATTGTATAATGACCGGTTACCCAGGCCTGGAGAAATGGAGGGAGCAGATTATTATTTTCGAAAGAGACAGCAAATAGAGTCATTCAGGCTCGATGGCAACTATATTGTGATGGGTGTCAGGGGCGACCTCCAGGCACTTAACCTTAAAGAGCTCTCGGCAATGCTTAAGAAAAACAATGTTTTCTATGAAGGGAATCCCTACGTTGCCGAAACATTGCAGACCCACCCTTTGCTTGAGGACACTCCAAAAATAAGTGTATTTCTGTCTCCCCTTTCTATTGAGGAGGTTAAATATTTCAGTGCACCCAACAGAAATGTCAGGTTGCCAGATTTTGTAACAGAGATAATGAGGCGCAAACAACTACGCCGAAAGACCCATCAAAAGATCGAGCTATCCATGCCTGACCTTGATGATGTGGAAATAAGGGCTTCAAGCGCTTACAGGGAAATGAAAATGGCCTGGCAATTTGATTACGTAATTCCCAATCATGACGGAGAGGACAGCGACAACTGGGAACTCTTCTATTATCCCATTGGAGATGCAAGGAAAACAATGCTTAGATTCATTTCCCTGCTTGAAGGGGAAAAACCTGTTGGGGTTGAAAAATGGAACGAGAATCTACTTGAATAGAAAGGGCCTTTGCCACAAAGACAAAGACCTTTTCCTATTCCCTGATTTTATCTAAATCATTATCTGTCCACTGGAAATGCCTGGTGAACAGGCCATTTAATCGGTTCTTCTTCTATCTTATTCATAAGGACTTCAACTCCCTTCATCAGCTGTGCATCATATCCTTCAGCCATTTCGGCGGGTTTATTATCAAGGATAATATCTGGTGTGACCCCTTCGTTTTCAACGATCCATTTTCCATTTTCATCGTAGATTCTGTAATCAGGAGCTGTAAGTCCACCTCCATCGATCATGCTTATGAACATTGACACACCCACTAGTCCACCCCATGTACGGGTACCGATTACGAGACCCATATTAAACCTCCGGAACTCTTCGGGGAACAAGTCTCCACCGGATCCCGCCTGCCTTTTGGTGAGGCATACCATATGCGACCTCACACCATAGGTTGGTGAGGTCTGGTCATGGGAATACCTACGTGTCCAGTAAGAATGCGGCTCACGCAGAAAACGCCTGAAGAAAATATCAGGATCGAGTCCACCCCCATTAGACCGGCCGTCAAGTATGAGTCCCTCTTTACGAGCCTGTGAATAAAACTGCCTCGGAAAGTTCACTGCTGATCCCATATAGGTATCCGGAAAATGGAGGTATCCGATCTTACCACCGGATGCTTTGTCTACAATTCTCCTGTTCTCCTCAATCCAGTAAGAGTATCTAAGACCACCTTCACTTCTCAGGGTATTTACCCTGTACTTTCTCAATCCTTTACCATCTGCTGTATTGCTCACCTCAATTTCAATTTCCTTGCCGCCCAGGTTCTGGAAAAAGGCATAGAGGTTTTTCTCAATAGTTACCTGGTTTCCGTTAACGCTGATCAGATAGTCTCCCTCCTTAACGTTTACTCCGGGTTTTGCAAGAGGGGGATTAATCTCCCTCGACCAGTCGAAATCCTTATAGATCTTCTCTATCCTGTATCGTCCGGCGTTCAGGTCAGGCTGGTAATCCACACCCAGCATGCCAACTGATACCCTATCCGGGGTCCGTTGCCGGTCACCTCCAAACACATAGGTATGGGAGGTGTTCAGTTCTCCAATAAGTTCCCCTATGATAAAGCGCATATCCTGCCTGCAGACTGCATAATCCACAAGGACCCCGTATTTATCCTTCATGGCATCCCAATCCTGTCCATGCATGGCCGGTTCATAAAAATAATCCCGTTCCAATCGCCAGGCTTCATTATAAATCTGTCTCCATTCTTCAATAGGGACGTACCACATGTCCAGGTCCGAGAGATCGAATCCCTTTTTCTTAAATTCAGGTTTGGAGTAAAGTTCAACAGAACCCACTTCATTACCCTTTTTGTATATCAATCTTGATCCGTCTGCAGAGAGCTGGTAGCTATTAATACTTTCAAGAATGGATTCTTCTTCCCCATCCTTGAATGAATAATGGTAGAGATCCATCGTTCCGGGAACCCTGAATTCAAAACGGTTGAAGTCACCATCTTCCCTATTCATATAGAAGGCGCCCTTCTCAGTTAGTGCAAGATTTCTGTAGTTCCCAGGCTCAAGCTTCAATGCCTCAACCCTGTTTTCCAATCCATCGTACTCAATTCGAACCCGGGCGTTTTTTTCCGCATCTCCGGAATGAATTGATGGAACGTCTTTTCTAAGTGCGGCACAGTACACACCTGCCATATCCTTGTAGACCATTTCCCATTCGAAATCGCAGAATGTAGGATTAAATCTCCGGTTGGAAAGGAAAAAGAGATAATTCCCGTCGTTTGAAAATACCAGATTAAAATCATTGAAATGTGTGCTTACCTGCTTAATACTCTTATCCCCTACGGAATAAATAAAGATCTTGTATACCATGTCCCCGGTCATCTTCGTATACGCTATGAAACGGTTGTCGGGAGACCAGTTGTAATCATAGATAGGTTTCAGGTGTATGGATACATCAATGTTTTCAAATTCGGATTTATCCACCCTGGTGATTTTTTTGGTTTCGATATCCAGGATGTATAATGTCAATGTCTGATCCGTATAGGCAAGCTTTTTATTATCGGGTGACCATCTCAGGGTATGCCTGTAACCATCAGCATGGGTTGTGAGCTGTACAGCCTTTCTGTCTCCCGTGGTATTAGCCACATAGATTTCATATTCTCCTGTTTTATCGGAGAAAAAGGCGATTTTCTTTCCGTCAGGTGACCAGACAGCACCTTTTTCATGAATACCGGAACTGTTGGTATGGTTCTCGGTTGTACCCTCCTTGAGAGGTACGGTAAAAATCTCACCCCGGGCAACCAGCAGCGCTGTTTCTCCATCAGGTGAACTGCCAATCTCTGTAAGGTTTCCTTTAACATCCTTAAAGTATGGCCTGAGTTCAGGAGCATCCGCGAGAATCTGTACATTGACCTGCTCAGTCTGTCTGTTCTCAAGGTTAAGGACCATTAGTTTGCCCCCCAGCTCATAGACTATTTTATTTCCTCCAATGCTTGGACGCCGGATATCATATTCAGTATGGCTGGTAATTTGCTCAATTTCTCCCCCCGAAGGATCCACAGAATAAATATTCAGCACCCTGTCACGGTCTGAGCTGAAATATACCTTATCCCCCGACCACATGGGAATCCGGTCGGTTCCCTCAAAATTGGAAAGGTTCTTCTCTTCATTAGTGGCAAAATCATACAGATAGATTTCCTGGGCTCTTCCTCCCTTGTATCGTTTCCATGTCCGGGTCTCACGAAATGTTTTATTGTATGCAAAATGTTTTCCGTCAGGTGAATATGTACCAGATGCAGCCTCATGAAAAATTAGCTGTTCCATCCGGCGAGATCAGGTATAGTTGTCCCAGCCTTGGGAAATTTTTACGTGAGGAAGAAAAGATGATTTTGTTCTTCTCAGGATGCCATCCAATAACTGCATCACCACTGGGATGGTAGGTCACCCTGCTTATCTCACCACCAAACCTGTTCATTACATATACATCCGTGTTCCCGTCATATTCGGCAGAAAATGCAATCAGGGAACCATCGTTAGAGAATTTTGGAAATCTCTCCTGTCCATCATGCATGGTCAGACGATTGGCTACTCCGCCTTCGGCAGACACGGACCATATGTCCTCTCCATGCACGAAAACGATCAGGTTCTCATGGATGTCGGGGAAACGCATCAGTGGACCCTGTGCTTGGAGAGATGCTGCGAATATTAAAAGAGCAATTAAGACTGCCGGGTAAAGCTGGCTGGACTTTGTACCTGTATTCTTCATATTATTTTGATTTATATTTCAGTTCGATAAAAATCCGGATAATCATAAATGTTTACCATGATTATTGTCAGGTCGGTCAAATGGATTTCATGACCGGTTCATCACAATGACCGGGCAAAAAAATAGAATTAGGGGAAAGAAACAGCTAGACTACAGGAAGCTTCCAGGGAGCCCTGTAATGGGCCTTCACCATTTCATTGGCCTTATCATCATTAATAAACTGCTGCTTTTCGTGGTTCCAATAAACTTTACGGCCGGTTCTATAGGCTATGTTACCAAGCTGTGCAAAGCGGGCGATATGGGCACCGATCTCAACGTCTGCTTTCGGTTTTTCCCTTGTTTTCATACAATCAAGGAAATTGTGCACATGGTGATCGAGTCCACTCCCAGCCTCAGGATTCCTCTTGATCAACGGAACTTCTTCCATCATCTTTTCTCCACCAATTACCTCCGGGATCACCTCCCAGCCTGCACGGTTGACTACCAGAGTTCCGTTGTTACCCAGGAAAGCTACTCCATGTCCTCTTCCATAGTTTCCTCCTGCGATACCTATTGATGATTCCCATAAAAGTCCAAAGTCATTAAAATCATATACTGCATACTGTGTGTCCGGTGTTTCTCTTGCATCACTGGGATAGGCGAATTTGCCTCCTGACGACATTACAGAATTCGGCACGTACTGGTTCATACCGTATAGGGCATAATCCAGCAAATGAACACCCCAGTCGGTCATCAATCCACCCGCATAATCCCAGAACCATCTGAAATGCCAGTGGAACCGGTAAATATTGAAAGGTCTTTTTGTCGCCGGTCCGAGCCAGAAATCATAATCAACTCCTTCGGGGGCAGCCTCATCAGCCATGACAGGAAGTTCTCCCTTCCATCCAACATAGATCCAGGCTTTTACAGTCCGTATCTTACCCAGCTTTCCCGAGCGTACAAAATCGACTGCATCCTGCCAGTGCGGATCACTTCTCTGCCATTGTCCCACCTGCACCACACGCTCATATTTCCGCGCTGCTTCTACCATAATATTGCATTCCTCAATGCTGTTGGCAATAGGCTTTTCTACGTATACATCTTTTCCAGCCTGGCAGGCTTCTACCATCGGCATGCAATGCCAGTGATCCGGTGTGCCGATTATTATAACATCAACATCCTTACGATCGATTATTTCCCTGTAATCATCATACAGTTTGGGTTTCTTACCCTGTAACTCCTCTGTTTCTGCTGCTCTTTTCTCAAGCACATTCCGGTCAACATCAGCAATAGCAACGCATTCAACTCCATCATTCCGAAGAAAACTCTTGAGGTCGGACATGCCCATACCGTTAACACCTATGGCAGCTACGTTTATCCTGTCATTGGCACCAAATATCCTGGTTGCAGCCTGTGAACTTGCCGGTAAAAAAGGCAGTAAACTTGTTCCCGCCACGGTTGCAGCGGTACCTTTGATAAATCTTCTTCTTTTCATGTGGATGGTTTTATTTTAACCCAATATACTAAAATATGTGCTTCAGGCCGGTTTAATTTTTCCGGCTATGCGGTAGAAAAGTCGGGGAAAAAACCTGCGAAGATGAACCATCATCAGTTCTTTGCCACCTATAAGTACTTCCTTCCTTTGCTTATAGACAGCATCCAGGTATTTCCTTGCACAAACATCCGCGGGGATTCCTTCAGCCTGCCCGGGATCCATCTCACCATGTGGTGTCCCGTCTTTAGTAAGGGCATGGACAGATATATTGGTTTGTACCCTCCCGGGCATAGCAACCGTTACCGATATGTTTTTGTCTGCCAGTTCAATACCCAGTGTTTCAAAAAATCCCTGTGCTGCATGTTTCGATGCTGAATAGGCAGAGCGCAGGGGAAATCCGAATTTTCCCGTGATACTGCTTGTAACAGCTATATATCCGCTGCCCTGTTCCATCATCCCCGGAAGGACCGCTTTGGTGAGCAAAACAGCACCGAAAAAATTGATATTCATAATCTTGTAATCCACCTCGGGCGGTGTCTCCCATGTAAGAGAACGCTGACTGATTCCACCGTTATTTATCAAAACATCCACCTTTTTAAACGCTGAGAGGGCTTGGGGGACAGCCTTTTCAATTGACTCCCTGGAACCCAGGTCCAGCAACAGCTCAAGAACCTCGGCTCCCATATTCCGGCATTGTTCAGCAACTGTTTTCAGACGAGGTTCATCAATATCGCTAAGGATCAGTTTTGCCCCGTATTTCACCGATTGATACGCAAGGGCCTCTCCTATTCCCGAGGCAGCACCTGTGATCCAGATAATTTTGTCTTTGAATTTCATTTGTTCGTCTTATCCAGATCCAAAAGTATGAAATTATTTCAGCCTGTCATTAATCTTTGTATTTTTGACCGGATCAAAAAAGAATATGGAAATCAGGATACTACAACTTGTTGAGGGTGCAAAAAATGCCAGGGGATTAACTGTTATTATTGATGTATTCAGGGCTTTTTCAACAGCCTGTTATGCTTTTGGAAACGGTGCCGATGAAATCCTTTGTGTTGGTGAGGTGGATACAGCTTTTCGTCTGAAAAAAGAGAATCCTGATAGAATACTATTGGGGGAACGGAATGAAATTATGGTTGAAGGTTTCCAGTTTGGGAATTCTCCATCCCAGGTGGAAAATGTTGATTTCACCGGAAAAACCCTTGTCCAGACAACTAGTGCAGGAACCAGGGGAATGGTAATGGCAACCGGAGCTGATGAGATCCTATCCGGCAGTTTTGTAAATGCTGACGCAATTGTCAATTATATCCGTACACGAAATCCGGATGAGGTCTCTCTGGTATGCATGGGATATGCAGCTCAGTATCCAATTGAAGAAGACAGCCTGTTTGCAGAATATGTTAAAGAAAAATTAACCGGAGGAGAACCGGATTACGATAAGATGACCGAGACTATCAGGAACAGTTCGGGGAAACGGTTTTTTCTTGCTGATAACCAGAAACATGCTCCATCAACCGATTTCTATCTCTGCCTTGATATCAATCGGTTTAACTTCGTGCTTAAAGCAACCCCGATTGAGCCCGGGATTCTTTCATTGATACGAGTTTAAAATGACAATAAAAGAAAGAATACAAAAATATTTTAGGGAAAAGTCAGCCTTCCGAATTACAAGTGATATGCTGTTTTACCTTTTGATCCTGGCAGTTTTGCTGCCCTTTTCCAGAAAGCATGTGGCAACCGGTTTTAATAAGATTCTCATGCACAGGCCCGCGATTATCAATGAAGCCATGCAGATAAAGCTTACTGATGCCGATTATGAGTGGAAGCTTGTAGAAATGGATGGAACCCTGATTCCGTTTTCTGCATTCCGGGGAAGGGTTGTTTTCCTTAGCATATGGGCAACCTGGTGCCCCCCTTGCAGGGCTGAAATGCCTAATATTCAGAGGCTCTATGACGAATATGGTGACCGTCTTGTCATGATCCTGGCAAGCAATGAAGAGGAGGACAGGGTCAGGCAATTCTTGAATGATAACGGATATGACCTTCCTGTTTACAGAATGGTTCAGAATCCACCGGAAGTGTTTCAAACATCCTCTATTCCCACTACCTTTTTAATTACCCAGGATGGAAAAGTTACCATTCGAAAAACAGGAGCTGCCAGATGGGATGGAAACTTCTTCAAATCATACCTGGACGACATCCTGGAATAACGGTTTTTCAGGCAGCTTTACGGTATCTCCAGGTTGCAAGCGACATCATGACCGTAGCATATAATCCCAGAGCGAAAAATTCCCCGGAAATATCTGCAAATCCTGACCCTTTAAGAAGTATCATTCTGATGACCCGGATAAAATATGCCAGAGGATTTATTGTATTTACCCGTATTGCCCAGTCCGGCATACTCTCAGCCGGGGTAAAGATGCCCGCCATCAGGACAAATGTGATAAAGAAAAAAAACATCAGGAACATAACCTGAATCTGTGAATTTGAGATTACTGAAAGGAACAGTCCGATACTCAAAGCCACCAGCAGGTATAACGATGCGAACAGGAAAAGAAGTGCAATGCTTCCTTCCATGGGCAGGTGAAATAATATTTTCCCCACAAGAAGTCCAAAGCTCAATTCAAAAAGCGCTATTACCCAGAACGGAAGCAGTTTCCCTATAATAAACTGGTATTTTCGGATGGGAGTCACATTAATCTGTTCGGCCGTGCCAAGTTCTTTTTCCCTGACCAGGTTAAGAGCAGTCAACATCATACCAATCAGTGTCACCAGGATAACGAGGATCCCCGGAAGCATATAGATCTTATAATTAAGATCGGGATTGTACCAGAATGAATACCTTATATTGACCCGCTCCATACCCTGGCTTACCGGTCCGAAATTCTCAATGATAATCTGTTCGTTAAAATCTCGCAAAACATTTGAGGCATAGGCGTTCGAGAGTCCCGCCGTAGTTGCATTCACCGCATCAATCAGAAGTTGAACCTTTGCCTGGTTTTCCCTCATAAGATCTTTTTCAAATCCCCGTGGAATATGCAGAACAATGTCCGCCTCATTGGCCCGAAGAAAGTCC
This sequence comes from Bacteroides sp., assembly GCA_011053095.1. Lineage (GTDB taxonomy): Bacteria > Bacteroidota > Bacteroidia > Bacteroidales > SM23-62 > SM23-62. The sequence continues at coordinate 10,528 of DRHS01000059.1, read as the reverse complement.
TCCGCCTCCTCAATTGAAAAAGTGAATGATTTAACATTAAAAAATGGAGAGCCTCCAAACTTAGCAGTCATCCTTCGTGATACTTCAGATAAATCCTTATCCACCACAATCATCTCAATATTCTTCATCTCAAGTGTTGCGGCAAATACCAGAACAACCATCTGCACAATTGGCATCACAAATATTATAGGCAGCATGAAGCGATTCCTGAAAATCTGGATAAATTCTTTTTGTAATAGATGGATAATGGTTCTCATACAGCTCTATTCTAACCTTATTTTAAAGCGTCTTACCGAGTTACCGATGAAGAACAGCATCATGAATACCAGGACCAGTGTCTCCTTCCAGACAAATGCCATTCCCGTGCCTTTAAGCATTATGCTTTTTACAATAATTATGAAATATTTTGCCGGGACAATATGGCTGACCCATTGAAGTACTTCAGGCATATTTTCTACCGGAAAAATAAAACCCGACAGCAAGATTGTTGGCAGCATCAGGATCATCATGGAAAAGAACATTGCCATTTGCTGCGTTTCCACTATCGTTGAAATAAAAATACCCAATGAAAGGGCTACACTTATAAACAAAAGGCACTCCAGCAGCAACAAACTAAGGCTGCCCTGAACAGGAAGTCCGAATACAAAATAACCCATCGCCACAATTGTCACTGCATTGAAAAATGAAAGAATTATATAAGGGGTAACCTTCCCTATCACAATTTGTATAGGCTTGAGTGGTGAAACAAGAAGGGTCTCCATGGTACCCGTCTCCTTTTCTCTGGTTATGGTAATGGAGGTCATTAATGCGGACACAATCATGAGAATCAGGGCCATAACCCCGGGGACAAACATATAGGCGCCGGCCATATTTTCATTATACATCATCCTTATTTCTGGGATAATCTGCATTTTTGCACCGGCATTTTTTCGCAGGTCCATCATATAATCCTGAATAATCGCTGATGTGTAGCTGACAACAAGGTTTGCAGTATTGGCATCCGATGCATCTGCAATGAGTTGTATATCCGCTGATTTTTCGCGCATCAGATTCTCACCGAAACCAGGCTCAAAAATGATAACCTGTTTGATTTTACCCTCCCTGAATTTCTCATCAATCTCATGGGTATTATCCAGGTATCCATCAAATATGAAATATTCGGAAGAAATGATCTTATTGGCGATATCCCGGGTAATGCGATCTCGGGACTGGTCGAATATTGCAATGTGTATATCCTTCAATTCATTGGATACAACATAGCCGAATATCAAAAGCTGTATAGCCGGCAAGCCAAACAGTATCAACAGAGTCCTGAAATCCCTCAGGATATGATTAAATTCTTTTATGACAAAACCTCTGAACCTTTTCATAGTTTGGAACTATTAGGCTGGAACTATTAGTTTGGACTAATAGTTCCAAACCTTTATCTAGCGATCCTAATAAATACCTCGTCCATATTTTCAGCCTTATATTCTTCCATCAATTCGGTGGGTGTACCGATAGCGTCTATCCTTCCTGCCTCCATGATGCATACCCTGTCACAATATTCCGCCTCGTCCATATAATGTGTGGTTACAAACACTGTGATTCCATCCCTTGAAGCCTGGTAGATCATATCCCAGAATTGTCTCCTGGTGATCGGGTCGACGCCACCTGTGGGTTCGTCCAGAAATACTATTCTGGGACGATGGATTATAGCAACCGAAAAAGCCAGTTTTTGTCTCCATCCAAGAGGCAGTTCGGCTATACGTTTATTCCTTACAGCTTCTAGTTCAAGGGTTTCAAGTAATTCATCTGTACGCTGTTTTATCTCTTTCCTGCTCAGTCCATAGATCCCTGCGTACAGGCGGATGTTTTCATATACCTTCAGGTCTTCATACAGGGAAAACTTTTGACTCATATAGCCAATCCTTTTTTTGATCCTTTCCCTGTTTGAGTATAAATCAAGTCCAGCGACACTTATCTCACCGCTGGTAGGCAGTGAAAGTCCGCAAAGTATCCTGAGGGCTGTTGTCTTGCCTGCACCATTGGCACCAAGAAAACCAAATATTTCACCTTCGTAGACATCAAAGCAGAGTTTATCATTGGCGGTGAATTTCCCAAACTTTTTAACCAGGTCTCTTACTCTTATGACTGCAGTTTCCTTGTTCATTTATGGATTCCTCTCTTTCCCTGCCATTAAATCAAGAAAGCAGTCTTCAATATTTGGATTGATCTGATCAATTCTCAACTCTCCATGCCCTTTCGTTTTAAGATAACTTCTGAGATCCTTTTCGGAGTTTTTTTCCATCATGGTCAGGTGAAGATTTTGGCCGAAAAGGTATACAGATAATGTATGTTCATAGCCTGCCAGGTCCTTTTTAAGCTGGTAAAGATCTTCAGCCCTGACAGCCAGTAGCTTACCCTCATAATTTCCTGTAATATTTCCCGGAGTATCAACCGATAAGATAATACCGTCCTGGATCAGAGCAACCCTGTCACATAGTTCAGCTTCGTCCATGTAAGGTGTGGAAACCAGGATTGTAATGCTATGGTCTTTTAACCTCATAAGCATTTCCCAGAACTCTTTTCTCGATACGGCATCAACTCCCGTCGTAGGTTCATCCAATATTAATATATCTGGTCTGTGGATCAGTGCGCAGGAGAGGGCAAGTTTCTGCTTCATCCCTCCTGAAAGTTTGCCTGCCCTTCTCTTTTTAAAAGGTTCTATATGAGAATAAATATCCTTTACCAGGTCATAATTCTCTTCGATTGTTGTACCAAATACTGTGGCGTAAAAATTCATATTCTCTTCTACTGTCAGATCCTGGTAAAGAGAAAACCGGCCTGCCATGTAACCTGTAATCTTCCTTATCTCCTTGTAGTCCTTCACAACATCATAACCTTCAACCGTTGCAATTCCACTATCCGGAATAAGGAGTGTTGTAAGTATCCTGATGAGTGAGGTTTTACCTGCACCGTCCGGACCAATCAAGCCAAAGAGTTCACCCTGGTTTATTTGCAGGCTGATATCCTTCAATGCCTTTACATCTTTGTATGATTTTGAAATATTTTGTATGTCTACTGAGATCTTATTCATCTCTTATTTTAATTTGACAACCCTGAAAATTTTTGAAGCATTCTGTGGAGAATACTCCGGTTAGACTCAGTATTTATCAGACCTTCCCGAATTTCATTTTTTCCCTGAACCCAATTACCGGAAGTAAGATCACTTTCGACATGTTTTAATAAACCCTCGATCAAAGAAGGTGTGATTTCAAGATGAAATTGAAGGGCCAGTACATTGTCCTGGAATATAAAAGCCTGGTTCCTGCAAATAAGGCTGGATGCAATATGTTCAGCATTATCAGGTAAGTCAAAGGTTTCCCCATGCCAGTGGAATGGGATGCATGTTCCGGGTATCAACTCCCGGTTACCTGCAACCGGGAACCATCCTATCTCCTTTTCTGAATTGGGAAATATTCTTTGTCCGAGTGCATCAGCAATTAACTGTGCGCCAAGACAGATACCAAGTACCTTTTTATTCTCCCTGATGCAACTGGCTATGAATTCTTTCTCAGGTTTCAGCCAGGGATATTTTTCATATTCATATATATTCATCGGTCCACCCATAATCAAGAGAAAATCAACCTCCTCTGGTTCAGGAAAGCTTACATCCTCATACATTTTCATGAACTTAAGATTAATCCCCTGCATATTGAACCATTCCTCAATGTACCCGGGTCCCTCAAAAGGAACATGCATTATGCACCAGGCCCTCACAGTATTATCTCCCCCGGCATGCCGATTTTGAGGCGTCCGTCATTCGAAACCTCAATTTTTACAGCATAGACCAGTTTTACTCTTTCTTCCCTTGTTTGGATAATCTTCGGTGTAAACTCTGATTTGCCAGATACCCAGGAAATCCTTCCTTTAAGGGGGTCCTCGCTGCTCACATTATCGTCAATGATCACTCCAACCTCCTGCCCTATTTTAACGGAGGCAAGCTGATCACCGCTGATATAAACCCTTAGGATCATTGTATTTAAATCGGCAATTTTATACAGAGCTTTGCCCGGAACTGCCATCTCATAAGCCTCTGTATATTTTTCAAGTACTGTACCATCAACAGGATTTACGAAGATATTCCTGCTAAGCTGGTCCCTTGTTATCTCAACCTGTGCCTGCAGTGAAAGGATCTCAGCTTTGATAGTTTCATACCTTGTTCTGGTCGATATTATTTGCGCATCCAGGCCTGCCAGTTGACCATTCAGGTCATCCAGCTGCTTTCCCGTGGCTGCCTTATCAGCAAGAAGCTTTTCAAGCCTGGCTTTTTCGACGAGCAGTGTTTTTTTCTGTGTTTGAAATACCTCAGTCTGGGCCCTGACTGCTGACCTTTGAGCTTCAACCGCCCGGATTCTTGCTTTTAGCTGTTCAATTTGAAGATGAATTGCTACTGTGTCAATATAACCTACTACCTGTCCTTTTTCGAGTGCCTCCCCCTCTTTCAAATTGAATTCCATGATCTTCCCCTGGCCCTCTGCCGAGATAAGGTATTCAATGGTCTCAAAATTCCCATACGCATCTGACAAATTATCCCTGCCTGAACATCCTGCAAGCACAACCAGCGCTGATATTGATATTATGAACTTTTGCATGTGTTTATGTTTTTGTTGTTTTAAATAATTCCTTTGCTCGTCAGGAAACTGATACGAGCCTGTTCCAACTGAATGCGGTGCAGGTCGAGCTGTATTCTGGCCTGTGTTTCGGCATTTAACTCTGTAATGTATCCTGTTGAGGTTATTACGCCATTTTCAAGTTTGCTGACAGCGGCTCCGGTAATCTCTTCCCGCAGCTGCAAAATTTCTTTATCCCGGCCGACCGCCTCTTCATACTTAATAATATTTGCCATCAGTTCTTCAAGCTGAATATTCAGGTTCTTATCAAAGGCTTTTTTTCGGGATCTTACAATCTCCTGCTGAACAGCCATAACCTGCTTTTTCCTGCTGGTCTTGCTCCAGTCCCATATTTTCCAGTTCAAACCGGCTCCGACAATATAAAACCCTCTGAATTCATCCCTGAAAAAGTTAAGCCCTGGATTACCATATCCCAGTTGTCCGAATACAAAAGCCTTGGGATAACGCTGCCTCTCAGTAAGCCTGATGCTTGCATCCAGGTTCTTTATCTGGAGGTCGTACAGAATATGCTCGGGAAGAAGGGACTCCATTGCAGGTTCAACCTCCGAGGTTGGGAGGGCCAGTATTGACATATCAGAAATCTCCAGCGATGTAAGGTCCTTTAACATTGCTATTGCAGAACTCTTGCTGATTGAAATCTCTGCAAGCTGCTGTTCAACTTTCAGGCTCTCTGCTTTCAGAACACTCAGGTCGGCAGGCAGGATAGCTTCGTTACTAAGCAGTGATTCCATTGAAGACATTCTTGCAAGTAGTTCGTTTTGCTTAAGTTTCAAGGTCGCTTCCTGCTGGTGCAGGATCAGGATATAAAAGAAGATATTATTTACCTGCCCTTTTAGCTGGTTAAGGCTGACTTCGACTGCCTGATTATTTACCTGATACACGGCTTCCTCAAGCTCCTTGCCCTTGCGGCTTATTCCTCCGTCGTATAAAGTTTGCTGCACATCAAGAGTAAGCTTATAATTATAATGCGGCATGAGAGGAGAATCAAAACCAGGAACGGGCACAGGAAAGGGAATCTCCACTACCTCGTTCTGCCATGTATATTTCCCGTTTAGATCAAGGGAGGGATACCAGTTTACCGAATTGTTTTTCTGATTCAGTTCTTTGGACTGTAAATACAAATCCTTCTGGACATAAAGGGGATGTGTTTCAATTGCTGAACGATGGCATTCAAACAATGTAATAGTATCCTGCGCTTGTATAAATGCAGTGTCACAAAATAATATTGTAATTAAAAGGACTGAACTCCCGATTATCGATTTTAAATATCTGTTTTTCCAATTCATGATTATTGTTTTTGTACACTGGCTCCAATAAATGCCAGTTTCAATAATTGGGGTATCTGTTTTTTCCTTTCATCAAGAAAGGCATCGTAGGCTTTGGCATCATCCTGAAATGCAATTGTCTGGAACAGGGGTCTTCCGATATAGGGAAAAATCACCATTCCCAGGAGGCTTGCAAACAAATGCCTTGGATCCATATCATCCATACCGGCTTCCTCAAGTTCTGACCTGAATTTTTTAAATGTTTTCTTGGGACTAAATCCCTGTTCCTTTAATGTTTCTGCAATCCTGTGGGGATTGAGTGAAATTTCCTGGAAAACAAAAACTGGCAGATACGGATTCTCCAGCAGCATATCAGAGTAAGCTTCAACAAACTGTTCAAGCCTTTCCTGGAAGGGTTGGTCTGAAGTCATAATACTGACCATGGCCGGGATCAGCCGTGCAAAGACTTTTTCAAAAACTGTATCAAACAGCTTATCCTTATTCCTGAAATAATAATGCAACAGGGTCCGGTTTATCCCGGCCTCATCCGCAATGTCCTGCATGCTGGCTCCCAGCTTGCCTTTCATCATAAAAACCTTTGCTGAGGCTTCCAGTATCCTTCGCTCTGTATCAATTTCTCTTGATTGTTTATTATCATTCATACTTTGACAATTAAGTTTAACATTTTAGTTTGACTTATTTGTTAAACAATATTGTAAATATATTCAAAAGTTTGATACATGTCAAATATTTTTGAAAATAAATTCATGATTTTTGCATCCCTATTTCCTACATGCGGAAATTATTTATCTTTGGGGCCTAATAATTCAGCTATGAAAATTAATATTCTCAGTATCATTGTTTTGCTGTCACTGGCTGCCTGCTCAGGTACGCCTGAAAACCCGGAGATAACAGAGAACGAATTATTCCAGCACCTCTCTTATCTTGCTTCAGACTCCCTGAAAGGCAGGTTCCCTGGAACCGATGAAGACCGGTTGGCTGCATTGTATATTGCTTCTGAATTCAAAAAGGCCGGTTTGTCATTGTTGACTAAAGACGGACTTCAGCCATTTGAAATTATAACAGATCTTGAAAAAGGTCTGGAAAACTCAATGAATATCGGAACAAAGGAATACGAGGTGGACACCGACTTTGTACCTTTCCCATTTACAGGAAACAATTCCCTCGAAGAGGAAGTGATATTTGCCGGGTATGGTTTTGAGCTTGATAATGAAGAAATAAGCTGGAACGATTATAATGCGATTGATATTGAAGGAAAGTGGGTTCTTGTATTAAAAGGCAATCCTGAAATTGACAGTACAACATCTGCTTTTCATGCATACAGCAATGAAAGAGACAAGGCTATGGTAGCTGCAGACCGTGGAGCTGGAGGGATCTTGTTTGTTGCGGGACCGGTATTCAGTGCTGATGACCAACTAATTGACCTTGAAAAACGTGAAGGTAAGGTCGGTATACCAGCCATCCAGGTAAGCCGTTCTGTTGCAGACAGGATTCTGGAATCTTCCGGCAATACCATTGAAACTCTGGAAAAACATCTCAACCTAAGCAGAAAGCCTTTCTCCATTTCAACAGGAACCACTCTATCTGCCTCAGCGGAGGTCAAACCTAGTACAACCACAACCTACAATGCGGTTGCATATCTCGAAGGCAGTGACCCGGAACGCAGCTCGGAATATATAGTTATGGGTGCACATTATGACCATCTCGGATTGGGTGGAGAAGGCAGTTCCTCCAGAAAACCGGATACAATCGGAGTTCACAATGGTGCAGATGACAATGCTTCAGGAGTAGCCGCTTTAATTGAGATTGCTGAAAGTCTTGCCGGAGCAGATAAGAAACCCTCAATTTCATATTTATTCATCGCGTTTGGTGCTGAGGAAATGGGATTACTTGGTTCAAAATATTATGTAAACAATCCCTTGCTCCCACTCGACAAAGCAAGGATCATGCTGAATATGGACATGGTCGGACGCCTGAGAGATCAACAACTTCAGGTTGGAGGTGTCGGTACAGCTGAAGAGAGTGAAAGCCTGGTGCTTGAAATGGGAGAGCATAAAAATCTCCGGATCAGTACCACCCGTGAAGGATATGGTGCTTCTGACCACTCAAGTTTCTATGGCAAGGATATACCGGTTCTGTTTGTCACAACAGGGGCTCATACGGATTACCATACACCTGAGGATGATGTGGAATTAATAAATATTCCCGGAATGGTAGCAATATCGGAATATGTCAGAGAGATCGCCCGGTATATTGACAGTACGAACTCTCCCCTGGAATTTCAGGAGGCCGGTCCGAAGATCCAGTACTCAGGAAGGCAGGGCAGACGAATTGCCCTGGGAATAATGCCGGACTTCACCGATAATGACGAAAATCCCGGAATGCGTGTTGACTTTGTCACACCTGGAAAGCCTGCTCATATTGGTGGTATGCAAAAAGGAGATATCATTATGTCCATTGAGGGAAAAGCAGTCAATGGCATATATGATTATATGTACAGGCTCTCAAAATTTAAGAAAGGCCAGGTTATCGTAGTTTCTGTAAAAAGAAAAGACAATACGCTTGACCTGTTGATCAAACTTTAATTAAAAATATATATTGATGAATAAAACACTGATTTGGATAATTGCTGTAGTAGTAACAATTGCAACTGTAATATACCAACGTAAAACGGGACCAACATACCCCGTGCCCGTATCCGTTGAAATTAGCGGGAATACAATAGAATCAAGTCTTCCCAGAAGTCATGGAGGAGATGGTGACAGGGAAATAAGAATTGAAGTACCCGATCAGTCCATCGGAGGAATGATACTCTACAAAAGATTTCCTACTTCTGACCCATATGATACGACCATGATGGTACGTCAGGGATCTGAACTTGTCGGATACCTGCCTCACCAGCCACCGGCTGGAAAACTGGAATACAGGGCTGTTCTTGAGAAGGAAGGCAGCCAATATGCTCTGAATGACAAACCGGTAGTAGTTCGCTTTAAAGGAGATGTGCCGGCAGGTGTTCTGATCCCTCATATATTGTTTATTTTTATTGCAGAATTACTTTCGCTGATAGCAGGCTTATTTGCATTGTTCAAACTCAGCAAATATAAACTGTACTCCTTGCTAACGGTAATATTTTTGTTTGTTGGCGGATTTGTACTGGGACCGGTAATACAGAAGTATGCATTTGGTGCTTTGTGGACCGGATTTCCTTTCGGAATGGATCTAACCGATAATAAAGTCCTTTTTGCAATGCTTTTCTGGATCCTTGCAGTTGTGATGAATATCAAGAAGGATCGACCAAAGCTTGTTATTATTGCATCCGTGATATTCTTCCTTGTAAACATGATCCCGCATAGCATGTTCGGCTCAGAGATGGATTATGAATCAGGTGAGGTAATCTCAGGGATGATCATGATGTTCTGATCCCTTTTCCCGGATTCTTCATGTCAGTATCTCCACAGGTCTGCATTATTTTTTTGTAATTTGCAGCACTTAAATACTTATGTCGTCTTTAAAACAGATTGAATGGTAAAAGAGCCTGCGTATCCTAACATTCATCAGGATCTGATTGATAAATGCAAGGAAGGAAACAGGGAAACCCAGTTCAGGATCTACGGTTTATATTATAAGTCAATGTACAATACTAGCCTGAGGATCGTGAAGGACCCGGGTGAAGCAGAGGACATAATGCAGGAATCTTTTTTATCAGCCTTTGAAAAAATTGATACGTATGCCGGAACGGTGAGTTTTGGTTCCTGGTTGAAAAAGATAGTTGTTAACCGTTCCCTCGACAGTATCAAGAAGAAGAGATTGTACTTTGAAACACTGGATGAGAAAATAACAGGCGACCTGAGGGAAGATAATGGGTCAGCTGAGATATCTGTGGATATTGACAGGATTAGAGACTCAATCATGAAATTACCCGACGGATTCAGGATCGTGTTATCCCTTTATTTGCTTGAGGGCTATGATCACGAAGAGATCGGACAGATTCTTAATATATCCAGCTCTACATCCAGGTCTCAATTTACAAGAGCGAAACAAAAACTAATTGAGTTACTAAAAGGAAATGAATAAATTAGAGAAGCACATACGGACAAACCGGGGTAAGTTCGATACATTCGAACCATCAGGGGACCATATGGCAAGATTCCGGACTAAGCTGGAACCTGCTCGTGTTTCGCTGTATTCCCGCATTCCATACGGTCTGAAAATAGCCGCAGTCCTGGTATTGGTTGCAATATCAAGTGTAATGATCTTCGAGCAGGCTCAAAAATACTATTTCAGCCGTCAGCAACCATTGGAGGAAATCCTGCCAGGAGACTATTCAGAAGCCAGGATTTATTATACATCTCTGATCAATGAAAAATATACAGAAATAGACAGGCTCAGCGAGTCCGATCCTAATAGAAAAGAGATTCTGTTCAAAGAGCTGGATGAAATGGACGGCCTGTATCATTCAATGCTTAAAGATCTTCAAACCGCTCCAACAGATGAAAGAATCTTATCAGCCATGATCAATCATTACCAGATTAAACTGGAGATCATGGGACAAATTATACAACAACT
>DRHS01000058.1 GCA_011053095.1 Bacteroides sp. | reverse complement strand
GGTAAATCCATTATACGATCTTCCTTAAATGCAATACAGTTTCTCCTGACCGGGCAGGATGGACATTTCGGGGAAAGGGGTGTGCATACAAGTGCCCCCAGTTCCATTACCGCCTGGTTATGTGTACCGGTAAATCACACGGTTAACATTTCCGTCAACCACTGCCTGTGGTTCATTGAACGCAATTGATGATATTGCAGCTGCAGTATAGGATCCTACTCCCTTCATTTCCATGAGGCCGGAAAATGAATCCGGAAATTTTCCGTGATTGTTTTTAACCAGGTCCTTAGCGGCAGAATGCATATTCCTGGCCCTCGAATAATAGCCGAGTCCCTCCCAGACCTTAAGCACCTCATCCTCTCTGGCGGAAGCAAGACTCTCCAGGTCAGGGAAATTGTTCAGGAAATTGTGATAATATTTAATTCCCTGGTTGATTCTTGTCTGCTGAAGGATGTTTTCTGAGACCCAAATACGGTATGGATCCATAATATTTCTCCACGGAAGTTGCCTTTTATTTCCCAGATACCATTCTCTAATTTCCACCCTCAAAACGCTGAAACGTTCTAAATTTTAGACAAATAAATAAAATAAATCGAATTGATTTCGTAAATAGAATGAAATAATATATATTTGCAATTCAAAATTGAAAATTCTATTGTAATTAATTGATAATTAAAGATTTTAAAAAATGACCAAAGCTGATATTGTAAACGAAGTATCAAAAAATACAGGTATTGAAAAGGTAACCGTTCAAAAAACTGTTGAAGCCTTTATGGAAACTGTAAAAGACTCTCTGGTAAAAGACAAAAACGTTTATCTGAGGGGTTTTGGTAGCTTCATTGTGAAGAAAAGGGCTAAGAAAACTGCCAGGAATATTTCCAAGAATACAACTATTATCATTCCTGAACATTTTATACCCTCATTCAAACCTGCTAAGTCATTTGTAAATAAGGTAAAGAGTAACGTTAAGAGGTAACTTTTATTACACCTTTTATCAGAGGAGGAGGATCAAACCATGCCCAGCGGAAAAAAGAGAAAAAGACATAAGATGGCAACTCACAAGCGCAAGAAGCGCTTAAGGAAGAATAGGCATAAGAAGAGGAAATAAGACCTTATTTTCTTACCGGAAATCTTTAATAGATTGAAAAAATAGAAAACCTAAAGTTCTTATATGATCTTTAGGTTTTTAACTGTATAGTCTTCTTCTGGCAGTCAGAAGAAGGCCTTAAGACCTTAAAAGTGAGCAAGGAAAAGGAAGTTGTTCGAGAATTGATTGTCGACGCTACTTCCCAGGAGATCTCAATAGCCTTGCTGGAGAACAAGGATTTAGTCGAGCTTAATAAAGTAAAAAGCAACCTTGAATTTTCAGTAGGCGATATTTACCTAGGGAAGGTTAAAAAAGTGATGCCGGGGCTGAATGCAGCCTTCGTTAATATTGGACATGAAAAAGATGCGTTTCTTCACTACCTTGATCTGGGTCCCCAGTTCAGCTCACTAAACAAGTACCTCAAACTACATCTAAACAGGAAAGCCCGGGGAATCAGCTTCCAAAAATTCAAACGCATTCCTGATATTAATAAGGAAGGTAAGATGACCGAGGTTCTTGAATCCGGACAAAAAGTACTTGTTCAGATTGTCAAGGAACCGATTTCCACCAAGGGACCAAGACTGACTTCAGAAATATCCATGCCAGGAAGGAATGTAGTGCTTATCCCATTTTCCGATAAGGTATCAATTTCTTCAAAGATTGAATCACAGGAGGAGAGGAACCGCCTGAAACGTTTGTTGCTCAGTATTAAACCCAAGAATTACGGTTTGATTGTAAGAACGGTTGCCGAGGCAAAAAAGGTTGCAACTTTCGATGCTGAGATCAGGGGACTTGTGAAGAAATTCGAAACGGCATTTTATGGTATTGCCGATGTGAAGCCCCCAAAACTGCTGGTGAGTGAACTGAATCGTACAACAGCACTCCTGCGTGATGTATTGAATGTATCCTTCAACAGCATTGTTATCAACGATGAATCAATGTATAGGGAGATCAAGGAGTATATTAAGGAAATTGCTCCCGAGAAAGCGAAGATCGTTAAACTATATGCAGGGGCCCAGCCAATTTTTGAGCAGCTTGGTATAAACAGGAAAATCAAGTCTCTGTTTGGCACAACCGTTTCTTTCAAGAACGGAGCCTATCTTATTATTGAGCATACAGAAGCACTTCATGTTATTGACGTGAACTCAGGCAACCGTTCAAAGGGGATAAGCGACCAGGCGACCAATGCCCTGGAAACCAACCTGGCAGCTGCTGATGAAATTGCAAGGCAACTGAGGTTGAGAGATATGGGTGGAATAATTGTTGTCGATTTTATTGATATGGGGACTCAGGAACACCGGCAGATGCTACTCGATCGTATGAAGAAGGAAATGGCGATTGATTCCACCAAGCATAATATCCTGCCTCTTAGTAAATTCGGACTGATGCAGATCACAAGGCAGAGGGTACGCCCTGAGATGATAATCGATGTTGCAGAAAAATGCCCAACCTGTAATGGTACAGGAGAGATCGGTCCCAGCCTTCAGTACATGGATGCTCTCAAGAATCAGATCAGGGAACGGGTCGAGGAATACAAACTCAAAAAGCTCGTATTGCAGGTACATCCATTTATCGAAGCCTATTTAAACCAGGGCATGAGATCTCCAAGAAAGAAATGGTCAAAAGAGCTCAATTGCAAGATAAAGGTCAGAGCAATGTCCACATTCCAGCTCCTGCAGTATGCTTTTGCTACCGACAAGGGCGAGGAAATCCCTGTATAGACTGACACCGGGCTTTAACCGTAAATTAACAGGGACTGTTTTTTTAAGCTCTGTCCAAAGCCATATCTTTACAAAAAATATTTGATTATGCATCACAAAGCAATCAAGGCAGCAGTCATTTCATCCTTTATTTTTATCACCCTGTCTGCATTCGGGCAAATCCTTGATCCTGTTGATTGGAAATTCTCACAGGAAAAAACCGGAGACAATGAATACACTCTGACCTTTACCGCAAGCATTGAAAACCGTTGGCATCTCTATTCCCAGCATCTCCCGGAGGGAGGTCCCATTCCTACCTCATTTTACTTTGAAGAATCGGAACAGTACCAGCTTATTGGAGAAGTCGATGAGGTCTCAGAAGTCGAAGAAAAATACGATGCCAGCTTCAGCATGGATCTGAAAATGTTCAGCACAGAAGCGGTTTTCAAACAAAAGATACTTCTTGTTTCTCCAGGGAATGTTTCCCTTTCAGGAAGCGTGGAATACATGAGCTGCGATGATGAAAGATGTCTTCCTCCAACAGATGAGGAGTTCAGCTTTAATTTAGCATCGGCAACTGTGGAAAGTCCACAGACTTCAGGTATCCAGCAGGCGGAAACTGGCCTGGGAACGGAAACCGAAGGAAGGGATGGAACAATTACTGAAAAAACAGGTTCTTTTTCGGCAGAAGCTGGAGCATTCTCAGCAAAAGGAGCGGAGTCCGAAAATTCCTCTCTTTTGCTGTTTTTTCTAATTGCTTTTGTAGCGGGACTCGCGGGAATTCTGACCCCATGTGTATTTCCAATGATCCCAATGACAGTAAGCTTTTTTATGCAGGGAAGTGAGAACCGGGGGAAGGCTATTATTAAGGGACTGATTTTTGGTATTTCGATTATCGCAATATATACCTCTATAGGAGTAATCGTTTCAATCTCCAGCGCAGGTGCAGAAATGACAAATAGTCTCTCTACACACTGGCTTCCGAACCTGATCTTTTTCATTCTTTTTCTGGCATTTGCAGCCAGCTTCCTTGGGATGTTTGAACTTGTCCTGCCCAGCAAATGGGTAAATTCAGCCGATAAGCAGGCAGACAAGGGAGGATACCTTGCTTCATTTTTTATGGCATTTACACTTGTACTGGTTTCATTCTCATGTACAGGTCCCATAGTCGGGGCTCTGCTCGTTGAGGCGGCCGGGGGACTGGCACTGAAGCCTATCCTGGGAATGTTTGGTTTCGGATTGGCCTTTGCGCTTCCGTTTACACTGTTTGCAATATTCCCATCCTGGTTGAAGGGTCTTCCCAAATCCGGAGGTTGGCTTAATTCCATCAAAGTTGTTCTTGGATTTATCGTTCTTGCTTTCGGAATGAAATTCCTCAGCACAATAGACCAGACATACCATCTGGACTTAATGAGCCGTGAAGTATTTCTCTCCATCTGGATCGTTATTTTCACCATGCTTGGCTTCTACCTGCTGGGAAAAATAAAGTTTGCTCATGACTCCGACCTGCCGAATATTTCAGTACCAAGACTGACACTTGCTATTGCCTCATTCAGCTTCGTTGTATATATGATACCTGGATTGTTCGGAGCGAACCTGAATTCCATCTCGGCACTTATTCCTCCGAAATCAAGCCAGGAATTTGATATCAGTTCAGCAGGTGGATCGGCATCTTTCGCCGGTGAAGAAAACATCAGCAAAGCTGGAGATGCTTTTACATCTGCCATATATTCGGATATTCTGCACCTCCCTTATGGACTGAATGGATTTTTTGAATATGAGGAGGGAATGGACTATGCCCGAAAAAACAATATGCCGGTATTGCTTGATTTTAAGGGACATGCATGTAGCAACTGCAAGGAGATGGAAGGTAAGGTTTGGTCAGACCCCGGGGTACTTAAACGGCTTCGTGAGGATTACCTGATCATTGCCCTGTATACGGATGACAGGACCAAGCTGCCAGAGGAAGAATGGTTCACCTCAGAGTTTGACGGTAAGGTTAAAAAGACACTGGGCAAGAAGAATATGGACCTGCAGATCTCCCGCTACAATACCAATACTCAGCCATTCTATGTACTTGTTGATCCGGAAGGGAATCCTCTGGCTGAGCCCAGGGGACACAACCTGGATATTAATGCCTTTGCCAGCTGGCTTGATTCAGGAATTGAAAATTTCAGCAAATAAGAATACATTGCAGAGCCGGTCTGCAACCCATGCAATCATCTGCAGGTTGACAATATAACCCGTTGAATATAACGGTCATGGGTTATTTCACTAAAGAACTCATTGAGGTAGTCTGCAACATTTGTCTTATCACGGTCTGAGAGGTATTCAAATCCGGACACAAGATCCAGAATATCTTTTTTATCTTCCGCGAATTCGTTGATTATATCCTGGTAATACTCCGGAGACCGGCATGGTCCCAGAAAGTAACGCTGCTTAACTGATTTGAGTCCCAGAGTTTCACCCGGAACCGCGTAATGCGCATTTACCAGTCCACAGTAATCAAAATCGTAGGGAACAGGTATGACGCTCGTTTTAGTATAATCCTTAGATTTCAGCAGTTTCACATTATGCCTTCCAGCAACAGAATAGTCGGCGTTACCAACCATAAGCTGGAAGATTGACATGGTACTTGTCCAAAGTGTATCAGTATCCCTGATGCTCGCATAGTCGCTTTTCAATGGAATCATATCAAGTCTTTCGGCCAGCATTTTCTCGGGTTCGATAAGGAAGGACCAGCTTTCTGTCACCTTGTCTTTCCGGCTGGTGTCTATATATTTTATCCTGATTAGTCGAACTCGAAAACTGTAGGGTGAGATAAGGTTATAGATCTTGTAGGCGAGGAATTCCTTAAGAACATAAGATTCAAAGGATTTTCCTCCTCCACAGTGGGTAACCAGCTTGATTTTTGTAGTGTTCTGCAGGTGTTTGTTCGTTATATCTGCCTTTCGGATATTGATCCAGAACGGTGGAAATGCACAAGTCTCCCTGCGGTTTTTACCCCTTGCCTTAATCCTAACAGTATGATGCCTGTCCTGTGTCGAGTCCTCCAGATGGTAAATAAGTTCTGCCTTCAGATATTTATCTTCATTACTCTTTTTCTGGAATTCCTTCCGGTCAAACTTCATGGTTATTAATCCGGGGTACTCCTCGGCAAAAATGTCTGTATATATATCCAGGGAATCCTGTACCGCATAGGGATCAATACTTTCCTGGCTGAAAATATTCGGAGCTAAAATTAAGCAGATCAGCAGGAAAAAATACTTGTTGTGCATATTGATATGGTAATGGTGAATAACCAAATATAAATAATATTTCTGTTGCAAATATGTTATCCATAGATCAAAATGTTCTAATCAATTTGATTATAATGCGAATTATGACTTAACTTTATGGAAACAAACTCCGGATCTATGGACGTGTTCATTCCCACAATGCTTAAATTCTGGTATACCATTGCCGTTGTTTTTATAATGGGAAGGTTTTTTTATTATCCAAACAAAGGCAAGAAAGAATACCTTTTTACCTTCCTTCTACTGGCTGCAGTTATAGCCTTTATTTGCATACTCGTAAAAAGGGTTGAACTGAGTCTGGGATTTGCTCTTGGTATCTTTGCAATTTTCAGCATTATACGCTACCGGACGACACCGATTTCTCCACGTGAGATGACCTACATTTTTTTATCTGCCGGCATTGCTGCCAAAAACTCCCTGGTGCCGGATGATATGCCATTCTTGAAATTATTGTCATCGGATATTTCATTGCTGCTGATTGCCGGATTACTGGAGTATTTTTTATTCCGCGGGAAAGTTATTTGCAAGTCCATCATATATGATAACCTGCGACTGATAAATCCAGACATCAGGGAAGAATTAAAAAACGACCTCAAACAAAGATTCGGAATTTCGGAAATTGAGAAGATCAAAGTAGGTAAAATCGATGCGGTAAAGAATACAGTTCGGTTAATGGTTTACTTCAAGGATCCGGATGAAAATAATTTCGAGGATGAATAAGTCCTTGTTTATCTGCACCATAATTCTGGCGGGACTGGCCGCTTCCTGTTCTACTTCCTCAAGGCCAAATGTTGTTTTCATCCTTGTAGATGACCTGGGCTGGAAAGATCTGGCCTGTTATGGCAGTGATTTCTACGATACACCTGAAATTGATAAACTGGCCAGTCAGTCAGTACGGTTCACAGATGCATATTCTGCTTCTCCGGTCTGCTCCCCGACCCGGGCTGCCCTTATGACCGGAAAACATCCTGTACGGATTAATATTACGGACTGGATCCCTGGCATGAGTGTAAAACGGGCAGAGGATCCCTTGCTTGTACCTCCGGAGGATATCCATAACCTGCCGCATGAGGAAATAACCCTTGCAGAAGTTTTCAGGGAGCAGGGCTACAAGACATTTTTTGCCGGAAAATGGCATCTTGGAGAGACTGAAGAATTCTGGCCGGAATACCAGGGATTTGATATCAATAAGGGTGGAATTGATTGGGGACAACCAAAAAGGATTACAGGTGGGAAGGGATATTACTCCCCCTATAATAATCCCCGGCTTGAAAATGGTCCTCCTGGAGAATACCTCACTGACAGACTCACGGATGAATCAATGGATTTTATTGAAGCCAGCGGGGAATCCCCATTCTTTCTTTACCTGGCTTACTATACCGTACATACACCTATAATGGGTTGTGATCAATACGATGATATATACCTGAAAAGGAGTTATCTGCTGCCTGACAGCGGAAAGTTGATTAGCCGTCAGGAACATTCCGCACGTACCCGTCTCAACCAGAGCAATCCGAAATATGCAGCCATGGTCCGCTCTCTGGATGCCAATGTAGGCAGGTTGATCGATAAGCTCAGGGACACGGGTAAACTTGATAATACTATAATTGTGTTTACCTCAGATAATGGTGGATTAAGCACATCGAACGGGCCGACTTCTGTGGTACCCCTGAGAGCCGGAAAAGGATGGTGTTATGAAGGAGGTATCCGGGTGCCACTTATGATTTCATTTCCAGGAATGTCTAAGGGCGGGGAGGTATGCTCCCAGCCTTCCATCAGTATGGATCTTTATCCCACCCTGCTTGAACTCGCAGCAGTTGACCAGAGGCCCGACCAGGCCCTGGACGGGATAAGCCTGGTCCCATTTCTGAAAGATCCGGAATTGAGTACTGACCGTATACTTACCTGGCATTTTCCACATTATCATGGCTCACACTGGAGACCGGGATCCGCCATTCGTGAGGCTAACTGGAAACTTGTGGAGTTCTACGAAGACGACAGGGTGGAATTGTATGATCTGGATACAGACCTTGAAGAGCAGGTTGATGTTTCGGAGATTAATCCCATGATTGCAGAACGGCTGAGATCCCTTTTGCACCGTGAGCTTGATGGACTTGGTGCCCGATATCCGGTAAAAAAATAATTAGTAATAGTAATGTACACTTGAATCTGATATAAATTATGAAAAAGTATTTATTGGTAACATTTAACCCGGTTTTCCTGATTGGTTTGTTCTGTCTTGTTTCCTGTACATCCGGAAATGTTGAAGAGGAGAAATCGATCCGGCCCAATATTGTTTTCATGATGTCAGACGATCATGCCTACCAGGCCATCTCGGCATATTATGATCATCTGATAGAAACACCGAATATTGACAGAATTGCAAATGAGGGTATGCTTTTCTCCAATGCATGTGTGACGAATTCAATTTGCGCTCCCTCCAGAGCTGTAATTTTTACCGGAATGCATTCCCACCTCAACGGGAAGATCGACAACAGGGTACCATTTGATACTTCCAAAGTCACATTTCCCCAGTTGTTGCAAGATGCTGGTTACCAGACTGCAATGTTCGGGAAACTGCATTTTGGCAACAATCCGAAAGGCTTCGATCAGTTCAAGATTCTTCCCGGACAGGGGCAATATTATAACCCGGATTTTATAACTAAATATGATGGCAGGGTTCGAATTGAAGGGTATACCACCGACTTGATCACGGACATGACACTTGAATGGATGGAGGAGGAAAGGGATCCGTCAAAACCATTTTTCCTGGCATACCTTCACAAGGCACCCCATCGTGCATGGCAACCAGCTGAAAGGCATTTCAAAGAATATATCAACAAATCATTTCCCGAACCTCCAACCCTGTTTGATGATTATGAAGGCAGAGGATCAGCCGCAGCTGAGGCGGAAATGAATCTTTTAAAGCATATGAACTGGGCCGGTGATTCAAAGATTTACCCCGAAATTATGGATGAACTTGGCATACCTGAAACTTCGAAAGGGGACAAAAGTGCTTTACTAAACTTTGATAAAAGGATGACTCCCGATCAGAAAGCAGCCTGGGATGCGGTTTATGGACCTATGAATGAGGAGTTTAAAGCAGCATTCCCGAATATGAACGAAAAGGAGAAAATGCAGTGGAGGTTTCAGCGTTACATGCAGGACTATCTTGCCTGCATAGCAGCAGTAGATGAAAATGTGGGCCGTCTTCTTAACTACCTAGATGAGAACGGATTAACCGAAAACACCCTGGTAATTTATACTTCCGACCAGGGATTTTACCTTGGTGAGCATGGATGGTTTGATAAACGTTTTATATACGATGAGTCATTTTTGACTCCTTTACTAGTAAGATGGCCGGGTATAATTGAGGAGGGGGTCAAGTGCGACCAGATGGTGCAGAACCTTGATTTCGCCCAAACAATGCTTGAAGCTGCAGGGGTAGATGCTTTGCCTGAAATGCAGGGGGAAAGCCTGCTTCCCTTATTGAAAGGTGAGGAAGAGGATTGGAACCGGGATGCCGTTTATTACCATTATTATGAATATCCCGGTGCTCATATGGTAAAACGACATTACGGTGTTGTAACCCGCGAGTACAAGCTGGTGCATTTTTACCACGATGTTGATGAATGGGAGCTCTATGATCGTAAAAAGGATCCCCTGGAAATGAAAAACGTATACAATGATCCGGAGTATGCAGGCGCTGTTGAGGAGTTATCTTCAAAGCTGGCTGAATTGCGTGTAAAGTATAAGGATTCACCAGAGTTGGATCATAAGTACATAATGGAGCACCTTAACAGGTAGATAGGCAGGGTGCTGAGTCCTGGATCCAGTGTGTAAGCACTATAAGTAACAGGACCGGGCTCAGAGTTTCTCCGAAATCAGTAGCCCTGCCTGCTTTGTATCCTAAAATTTTCCGAATTTGAGGGTTAATCCCGCAGACCAGCCATTAAGAACGTCCTCAGCCGTGTCGTATAATGTTATATGCGAAGTATATCTGTAATATCCACCAAGTGCAATACGGAAAAACCGGACAACATTGATTTCAAGTTCCAGGCCGGGTTCCACGACAAAGTAACCGGTAGCATCTTCGATCAAGAGGTCAAAATTATGATGATCATAGGGGTAGGGGTTCCATGTTGATGTGTAGGCTATTCCACCTGCACCGATAAGTATAGGAACAGATACATGAACAGGGAACTTCCCGAAAATGATCGGTTCCAGCAGTAATCCCCCATATCCTCCCGTCAGGTTAACGTTCCTGCCCCCTGCAAGATATTGATTAAAGGAATAATCGTTCAGGAAACCATATCCTGCGAATCCCAGGGCAAAACCGTGCCCTATCACCCAGGCTCCCCTTGCACCCATAAGGATTGCGTCCTTGCCATCAATCTGGGAATAATTAAATGTCATTGCTCCGTAACCGCCATGGGATACATTCTTGTCACCAAAGAGTGTTTTGAATTCATTATTGGAATAGTCAGCCTCATCCTGTGCAATTGCAAATGGAAGAAGCAGGGAAAGACAGATCATTAGAGTAATTGCTTTTTTCATGATATATAAGTTTTAGAATTTGTATTTCAGTGTAACTGCAACATCCCAGGCGTTCATCTGGAAATATTCATAAAGAGAGAGCTCAAAAAACGGTTTAAAGTCAAGTCCCACTTGCACCGGAATGCCCGGAAAATGATACTCTATGCCCATGTAAGCGTCAAGTCCGATTAATGGCGAGAATTTTTTATCAGGTCGGTGAACGGTTTTAAATAAGCGTTGATGGGTGTGGCTGTTTGTAAAACCAACATGTCCGCCGTATCCATAGGTTACAAAGAATCCGTCACTAACGGTCCACAGAGCAGGTTCGAAATGCTGACGCAATATGGTAAATTGAAGTCCCGATCCACGAAAACTCATCAGACCCTCATAGGCCAGTTCCGGATTCAGGTATCCGCGGTATGTGATTCCGGATGTTAATCCACCCCGTATACCGGTCGAGTGCATGAAATCCTGTCCGGAAACCTGGATGCTTATAATTAATAAAACGGTTAAAATATAGTGTTTCATAGTGTACTGGCTTGTCAATCTATGCTGATTACTGAACCTGAGCCTGAAATATGTGTGCTGACTGAGGGTCTGCCTCTATAGTAAATTGTACCACTACCAGAGATAAAGGCCTCAAGTCTGTAATGGTATAATCAGCTTTAGTAGTTGTTCCCCAGAGGTTCACATCTCCCGAACCGACAAGGATCATAAGGTTAATCTCCGGTGCATGCACGTATATTCGGATTGGATATTCGGATCTAAGACATTTCCTTGTTCCATTATTGACTATCAGGGTACTGCCGGATATTCTGGTCTGGATATAAGGCATCAGGTTCTGGTCTGTTTCGATATCCACAAAATAACTTGAGTCAGGAACGTAGAAGACCTCAAATTCACCTTCAGTGACAACCCCGTTGTATTCATTGAGATCCCTGGTTTCCTTATCAATAATTCCGTTCCCACGAAGACAGTTCCAGGAGCTGCTTTCACATCCAATGAGGGTAATGGCAAGTGAAATCGTAAGAATTATGCTAATATGTGTTTTTGTTTTCATTTTTCAATTTATTCATTTATTATCTGGACTGAATGTTTATAATACACTTTTTCGGTGCTGTGATCTTAACCCTGGCAGCTGTGTTTTGTCCTGGACCAACCATTCCTTTGAGATGAACTGCTTTTTCCTCCTGGTCGATAATTTCCAGGTCACCGTATTCTTCTGGAAGATGCAGAATTACATTAGTATGCTTCATAATTTCAAGCTGGTAGCTGGCTGACCTGTTGAATACCAGGTTCAGGTCAGTAAATTCCGTATTTATATTGATAAAGGAAAATTCAACCGGAATTGAGTCAACTTTCAAAGCTCCATATTTTGGGGTGTAATTGATTTCTTCACCAAGTTTTGAAATCCAGATGTTTGAGAACCAGCTCTCACCGAATAGATTATTGATTCGACCGATGGAATACTTATCTCTTTTTGACAGGATTTTTAGTATATCAACCTCGCGGATGCGAATCTTGGATGATTTACTTTCGATATTTAATTGTCCGGCCAATTGAATATCGATATCAGCATAGGCAATATTAAGCCGTGAGTTACTCAGTTCATTGATTATCCCATTCCCGAAATTCAGGCTTATATTCGATTCACCTGTCAGAGAATTAGCTTTTATGTCTCCGTTAGACAGGTTCACGCTTACGCTTCCCTTCATATCATCTATATAAATATCACCGTATTTGTTTGTGATATTAATGTTTATATGAGAAGGAACGTGTACGGTATAATCAATTTTTACATCATTTTTACTGGGGATTATAGTCCCACCAAGGTCTTTCAGATCTGAAAAGAAATTCCCACCCTTTGATCCAAAAATGGTATTGGCAATAATGTAATACCTGGTATCGCTGAATTCGAAATCAACGTTTCTCTTCAGTTTTCCCAGTTTGGATGCGCTGCTTGACTGGATAAAAAGGTCGATTTCTATATGAACCGAATCTTTATTCCATGGGATGATATGGACGGTACCATACTTATTGGAAAGGTCCAGCCTGGTCTCAGATCCTGCACTAAAGCTGCGGACAATCTTCTGGCTTTCCGAGTAAGTCTGAGCCCGGGCAAACATCCCTGCGGCCATCAGGATGGCGAGGACCGCAATTTGCCTGCTAAATTTCAAACGCTTCATTTTCATCTTCTTGATTTTTTGAGGTATCATCCATATACTCGAGCAAGTCTTCCAGAATCTGAATTTTCAAAATGTAATTCTGGATCATGGCCTCCACTACCTCATCGTTAGCAATATTATCTCTAAGGTCATTCTGGAGCTCACCGTAGACGCTGTCGAGCTCAGTAAGGTCCTGTTGCAGGGTCTCTCCCAGTTCGGGATATTCGGAGATAAGAGGTTCAATCTGCTGTATCTTATCATTAAGCAGGTTGGTATAATACATTTCCGCCTCCTGAAGTTCAGGAATCAGTTGCAGGATTTTTGTCTCATCTCTTTCTGAAATGACATCCCGACGCTGATGCAGGAATTCCTGCATCATAAATGAAGCACCAAAGATTATGAGTACAGCGGCTGCACGCCACATCACTCCCTGCCATCCGATCCGGATTGGTTTCTTTTTCTGCACATTCGATTCAATTCCGGCCCAGAGTCTTTCGTCCGGTTCGTGCAGATCAAACTGATCCCTGTTGTCATTGATGAATTGTTCTAATCGGTCTTTCATCATGGTTGTTATTTAATAAAACTCTAATTTTTTGTTTTGCCCTCAGGTACTGGCTTTTGGATGTTGATTCTGAAATTTCCAGTATTTGTGAAATCTCTGAATGATCATAACCTTCAAGGGCATAGAGGCTGAAGATCACCCTGTATCCATCAGGAAGTTTCTCCATTGCATTATGTATCATTTTTACATCCATTTCAATTTGTCCATAATCGACTTTCTCTTCTTTTGGTGCTGGTTCCACCTGGTGCTCCGGAAATACCAACTCAACTTTTTTCTTTTGTATACTGTTAATGCATTTATTGATGACAATTCGTTTTAGCCAGGCTCCGAAGGAAGATTCATATCTAAAGGAGTTTAATTTCATAAATGCGTCTGTAAATGATTCTTGTAGAAGATCTTCTGCTTCTTCACGGCTGTTTATCATTCGGACACAGATATTAAACATGGCCTTGGAATACAGCTTATACAACTGATACTGAGCCTTCGGATTTCCCTCCTTACTGAGTTCGATAATTCCCCGATGTATGTCCTGGTAAACCGCAGCCAATGTAATTAGGTGTTTTCAGTAATAAATGACAGAGAAATATTCTCAGGGTTGCATTATTATTCAGAAACCTTCAGGAATTTACATCAATTGGATGTAAAACCAAAAATCAATTAGATCATGAATCCGTGTTATGGGTAACTCAGCAGGATAGGAGAAAGGATTATGCTTGTTATTTCCTGCGGTTGATAATAACGCGTGTGATGGTATAAAGGGCAATGATTAGGGAAAAGAAATATGCTGTCCTTGCGATGTAATCTCCGTGCCTGGTGTAGAAAGTAAGCTTTTCATTTGCATTCAACTCACCCCTCAGGGCGGCAGGTTCCCAGTAATTTGTTCGCTGCAGGATTTCACCTTTTTGGTTAATCAGGGAGGAGGTCCCGGTATTTGCAGAACGGGCCACACTGCGCCTGGTTTCAATTGCTCTGAGCCGGGAATAGGAGTGGTGCTGTCTGTATCCTGGTGTATTTCCCCACCACCCGTCGTTGGTAATAACAAAAATAAAGTGTGATCCTTCTTTGATATAGTCTGTAACATATTTCCCAAAAATGGATTCATAGCAGATTACCGGGGACACCCCGATGCTGTCAGACCTGGTATACAGGTTTTCGCGGAATTCCTGTGTGCCATGGCTGCGGAAGGTCCCTCCAAGTCTTAATGTAAGCTTCCTCAGGAAGCCAAGGTATTCAGTGTACGGCATTTTTTCAACCCCGACTACGAGTTTCGACTTGATATATGTCTGTGGCACCATTGAGGTATCGATCTGCAATGCAGCATTATAGCTGTCATAGTATGTGCCACTTCCTCTTATCTCTCTTGCTGTAACTGATTTCTCAGCAGCGCTTTTATACAATTCATAATATGTTAGTCCGACGATAAAACTGGCCTGTTTATACCTGTCCATCAAATGGTCATAAATTCTTCTAACGCTGGTATTATCGTATATATCAGCCGCCCATATATTATCATTCAGAAAAGTTTCAGGGGCAACAATGAAATCTGTTGTTTCTGTGGTCATTGAATCTGCGAGATTGAGGAGTATATCCAGTTGCTGCTGCATATCCATTCCCCCAAACTTATCTTCATACGGATCAATATTTGGCTGCAGCACCACAATTTCATAGGGATCTGCATCCTCCTGGTAGGTACTGAAGATAGTGAGGGATAAAATGATGGGCAAAAAAATGATGCCCAGGAGAATACCTGCTTCCCAAACCTTGCCTTTCAGGCTTCTGTTATATATTAAATGTTTTAAAAGGTTGAATCCCAGAATATTGCACAAAAGTACCCAGAGAGTTCCACCGAAACTGCCAGTATATTCGTACCACTGTATAAGATGGATGTCGTTGGCAAAACCATTTCCGATGGTAAGCCATGGCCAGTTGATCTCTGCATACATATAGAAATGCTCAAAAACCAGCCAGCCTGTGATCAGGGCAAAATATCCTGTGGATGAGCTGGTGTTCCTTCGGGTAATGTGGAAAAGCCAGAAGATTATGGTCATCAACATGGTGTTGATGATAAATGCCAGAAACATGCCTGCAGGTGAAGCATTCCATAACCACCAGGTGGCTCCTGCATTCCAGGTTAAAAATCCAATTCCTGCATATAGTATGATCTTATGTGGACGGTGTTCAGCCTTTTTCTCGTACAGAAAGTCTTCAACAAATAATAGGGGGATAAAAGCGAAAAGAAGGATGAGTCCGGTCCCAAATTCATACCAAGCAGGAACAAGCAGCAGTCCACTAAGAACAGAAAGGTATATGAGACGGGATTTTGTCATTTAAATGGAAGACAAAGATACTATTTATTGACCATGTGAACTCCGAACAGGATCACTCCGATCCACATGAATTGAATGATACTGATCTGCTCACCGTCTGCAATTCCCCATATGATAGCAAAGAAGGGTATGATGTAAGTTACCGAAGCGGCAAAGAGAGTCGTTGTATGTTTAATCAGATGATTAAATATCAGCACTGCCAGGACGGAACTGAATAATGCCAATATTGCTATGTACCCAAGGTTAATAAAATAGTTGGGTGTCTGGGCCGCGGGGGATAGGTCTGAAAACAGAAGGTATATGCCTGCTATGGGACCGGTGAACAGGAATGCAAGGCTGGTAATCTGGACACTTGACAGCCCTGCAAGTTTGAACTTAACTTCATTGACATTAATCCCGTAGCAAATTGTTGCAGCAACAACAAAGAGTGCAAATGCGTTAAAACCTTTCAGGACATCCAGTTCCCCCTTCCATATAAGTCCCAGGGCCCCAAGCAAACCGATCAGTAGTCCTACGACATTGACCCATTTCACCGACCTCCGGTATATCAGGAGTCCCACGATAAGCGTAAACATAGGAGTGAGAGAGTTCAGCATACCGGCAAGGGAACTGTCAATCCGTGTCTGGGCCTTGGTAAACAGCACCGCAGGAATTGCAAATCCGATGAATCCTACAATAATTATGGACCGCAAATTCTCCCTTTTTATTGCATTAAGGTGTTTTATGGTAAGGGGTAAAAGGAAAAGAAAACTGAAAAAAATCCTGAACGCGGCAACCTGCATATGGGAATATGATTCCAGTCCCTTTTTCATCAGTATAAAGGATGTGCCCCATATGAGGGAAAGCAGAAGGAGTGTTGCCCATTGCCAGGATTTGTTCTCTAGAGTAATCTGCTGCATGCTGTTGAAATCAAGACGCAAATATAGGTATTTTAGTATCTTTGTGAGGATTATTCATTACTTTACAAATACTGGTTTTTTATTGTGCTTCGGAAATGATCCCTGCTATTTTCATAAAAGGAATTATCATTGGACTTCTCGTATCCGCACCCCTCGGTCCGATAGGAATTATGTGCATACAAAGAACACTTAACCGGGGGTATATGTCGGGTTTTGTTTCCGGGCTCGGGGCTGCCGCGGCTGACATAATTTTTGCGGTTATCGCTGGTTTCGGGCTCAGCATTATCCTGAATTTTATTGAGGAAAAGCATATTTATTTCCAGATTTTGGGTGGGATTTTTGTACTGTATATAGGATACAGGATTTTTAATACTAATCCTGTCAAACAATTGAGGTTACAGCGCCTGAACAAGACGAGGCTTTCCCAGGATTTTGCCTCCATATTTTTGCTTACCATTTCAAATCCGATGGCTGTATTTCTTTTCATTGCCATAATGGCTGCTCTCAAGGTTGCAAATGACCTCTATTCCATCTTCGAGCTTTCGATTCTTATCGCAGGAATTGCAGGCGGAGCAATATTATGGTGGTTTGTCCTTGCATCAATTGCAAACCGCTTCCGGAAAAAGATCCGTTTAAAAAGCATCTGGTGGCTTAACAAGATAACAGGATCTGTAGTTTTTCTTTTCGGTCTTGTTGTGATCATTTCAGTCTGGGTCCTTTAGCTCGTCCTTGTCATCAATCTAATTTGAAATGATTATAAGTATGCATATGCAATTTTGAATTATATTTAATGGCAGATTTACATTGTCGAACAGGCATGAAATTAATTGATACAGACTCACTGCTCCAGGCAGCAAAAATGAACGGGTTTGCAGGGGAGAGTGCAGTTAAATTCTTAATGCTTCTGCTTCGTTTCAGGAGAATTAACAAGATCTACCAGGATAATGCACACCGCATTGGCATGGATTTCATTGACTCCATGATGGAGCAGATTGGCATCCGGTTTGAAATCCGAGCAGAAGAACTTGAGAAAATACCCAGAGAAGGCGCTTTTATTACCGTTTCAAACCATCCATTTGGAGGTATTGATGGACTCCTGTTAATGAAACTCATCGGAGGTATCCGCCCTGATTATAAGATCCTTCCCAATTTCCTGCTGAAAAGGATGGAACCCATAGCTGAATACCTTTTCGAAGACGATCTTTTTGAAAATTCTTCTGTTGAACATTACCCTGTCGCGGGACTCAAAAAAGCATTAATACACCTTGAGAGTGGACATCCTATGGGAATCTTCCCTGCAGGGGAGGTTTCAAGTTTTAACCAGGATATACATGCCATTACGGATCCTCAATGGCAGTTCCGTGCTCTGCAGGTTCTTAAAAGGGCAAATGTTCCGGTGATCCCGGTCTATTTTCAGGGGAAAAACAGCCGGCTCTTTCATTTCATGGGCCGGATTCACCCAAAATTACAAACCGTCAAACTACCGACAGAGCTCTTCAAAAAAAGGAGGCGTGTGATTAATATCAGGATCGGAACACCCATTCCGGTTAAGGAACAGAATGAATTCAGTGACATATCAAGATATGGAAGGTACCTGAGGACAAAAACCTATGCCCTCGGCACATCCCTCGAAGTAAAAAAATTCTTCTCAGTAAGCCGACGGCAATTAAAGAAAGCTGAGAATATTGCAGATCCGGCACCTGTACAGGCTATTGAATCTGAGATCTCAAAAATCATTAGTCGATATCTGCTCTTTAAAATAGATAACTATAATGTGATCTGTGTTCCATCAATTGAAATCCCTATTATTATGAACGAGATAGGGCGGTTGAGGGAAATCACTTTCAGAGAAGTTGGTGAGGGGACCAACCAGCAGATGGACATTGATGAGTATGATCTGTATTATAACCAGCTGTTCATATGGGATGATGAGAACAGTAAAATTGTTGGTGCTTACAGGGTAGGTAAAGGCAAGGAGATCATGGATATTTATGGGATTCGTGGTTTCTACATCCAGAGCCTGTTCAGGATAAACCGTAAAATGCACCCTATCCTTACCCAATCTCTTGAACTGGGCAGGTCATTTATTGTCCCTGAGTACCAGAAACGGCCTCTTCCACTGTTTCTACTCTGGAAGGGTATCCTTTATTTTCTTCTTAAAAACCCGGAATATCGCTACCTGATCGGTCCGGTAAGTATTAGCAATCGTTTTTCAAACTTCTCCAAAGAACTGATTATTAAGTTTATCAGGGAGTATTACTATAATGAGGTTCTTGCCCGGCATATACGTCCACGAAAGAATTTTATCGTATCCCTTCATCACCTTGATACTGACATACTGATTGAATCTGCTTCTGACCTGAATAAATTTGACAGGATCATTAAGGATATTGAGACCGCACAGAGTAACATGCCTGTCCTGTTAAAGAAATATCTCAAGCAAAATGGGGAAATCATCGGCTTTAATATCGATCCTAAATTTAATAATGCCCTTGACGGACTTATGTTACTTGATCTTTTTGATGTGCCTGCTTCAACAGTTGCAGCACTCTCCAAAGAAGTTGATGATAAAGGTATACTTGAGCGGTTCTTTTCTGCAGATCTTGGACAGAAGGAAGGGAGCAAAACTGTTTCACCGGAAGGCCCCCCGGTTAATTAAGAAATCATACAATACTTACTTGAACTTCTTCTAAATTTTGTCCACGATTATCAACTTTCAAATTCTAAATCATGTTCTCAAGAATTATTAGCACCTTATTAGCCACATTTGTTCTGTTTTTAAGTTCCTGTGTAGTGGATTACGCCGGGGAGCAGGGAATAGAAGAAGCCATGAAGCTTCATCACGAATTGCTAACGGTTGACAGCCATACAGATACACCTCTAAGGTTTTTCAGAACGGGAACAAACCTTGCCAGGAAGTCTGACTCCAGGAAAGGAGGAGGAAAACTTGATTTTCCAAGAATGAAGGAAGGCGGACTTGATGCCGTGTTTTTCGCTGTTTTCCTCGGACAGAGTGAACGCACCTCCGAAGGTAATGAGACAGCAAGGAATCGTGCCCTGACATTGTTTGATTCAATTCATGCAGTGGTAGGCAGAAATTCAGAAATAGCTGAGATTGCCCTGTCATCCTCTGACCTTAAAACAATTGCCAAAAAAGGTAAAAGCGCAGTATATATCGGGATCGAAAATGCATATCCTATCGGACGGGATCTGTCGCTGGTGGAAAGATTTTATAACATGGGTGCAAGGTATATAACCCTCTGCCATACTGCAAATAATGATGTCTGTGATTCTTCCACCGACAAGGATGGGGAGGAGCATGGGGGACTAAGTGAATTTGGTGCTGAAGTGATTATGGAAATGAATCGGCTGGGAATTATGATCGATGTTTCTCATGTCTCCGATAAATCCTTTTTCGACGTGATCGAAAAAAGTCAGGCACCTGTGATCGCTTCCCATTCCAATTCGAGAGAGGTGTGTGAAAATCCACGAAACCTGACCGATGAGATGCTTCTGAAACTTGCTGATAACGATGGAGTTATACAGTTATGTGTTCTGAGCGATTATGTTACTGAAACTGAACCCTTCCCCGAAAGGGATTCTGCAAAAATGACTGTCAGGGAGAAGTACGGGGACTGGAACGGCCTGGGTGACAGCACTCGTAACCTTTTTGCTGCTGAATGGTATGCCATTGATAATATATTCCCGCCAAGACTTGCCAATGTATCTCAGTTCTGTGACCATGTCGATCATATTGTTGACCTGATCGGGATAGATCATGTGGGTTTTGGTTCTGATTTCGATGGGGGAGCTGGACTGGAAGGTTGCTATGACGTTACAGAACTCCCAAATGTAACCCTGGAATTACTCAGGCGGGGCTATTCAAAATCAGATCTTCAAAAATTCTGGAGTGGCAACCTGATGAGAGTAATGAGAGATGTCGAAACGGCAGCGTATTAATAGCAGATAGAATTGGCAATACTATCTGCAATGAAAAAAGGGGCCACCGTTTCCGGCAACCCCTTTTAAACCAACCAATAACTAATAACTAATCATGAGCCAAATCTCATGTTAACTGCTTCCCAGTTAACTACATTCCAGAATGCCTCGATATACTCGGGCCTCCGGTTCTGATATTTTAAATAATATGCATGTTCCCAAACATCGAGTCCAAGAACAGGCGTGCCTTTGACCTCGGCAACATCCATTAGAGGATTGTCCTGGTTAGGTGTGGAAGTAACTACAAGTCCACTGTCAGTATTAACTAACCATGCCCATCCTGATCCAAATCGTGTGGCTGCGGCATCAGAAAACTTAGTCCTGAACTCATCAAAACTACCAAATGCCTGGTTAATGGCTTCCAGAAGCTTAGCGCCCGGTTGTCCACCTCCACTGGGACTCATAACTTCCCAGAAAAGAGTGTGATTGTAAAATCCACCACCGTTGTTCCGTACAGCCGGTCCATGAGTTCCAGCGCCGGTCAGAATTTCTTCAATTCCCTTGTCTGCAAGTGAACTGCCATCAATTGCTGCGTTTAATTTACTTGTATATCCTCCATGATGCTTGCCATGGTGTATTTCCATTGTACGCCCGTCAATATAGGGCTCAAGTGCATTATAATCGTATTTTAAATTGGGTAACTCGAATGCCATTGTTGTGTTTATTAATTTGAATACAAATATATAATTATTTAGACTAAATAAAAATAACATATATAATTTTAAGAAATATTTAACGAAAAGTACAGATTGATACAGGCTGATTCCAAACCTGCTTTTTGTCATTTCAGATCAGGTAATAAACTCTTAATATTGTTATGGGTTTTAACCGGCTAGCTAAACCAAATCCTTTTTAAATAATTATTATTATGTCAGAAAATACCGTATTCATTCCAAAGGCCATAAATGAACCTGTAAAGGAATACAGACCAGGTTCCCCTGAAAGAGAGGAGCTGAAATCTGCCCTGGAGGAAGCATACTCCAGGATCATAGAAATTCCAATGTTCATTGGGGGCAAAGAAGTTAAATCCGATAAAAGTATACCTGTTTATCCTCCCCACAAGCTTGACCACCAGATTGGCACATATTATCAGGGTAATGCCGGGCATGTGAACATTGCAATAGAAGCTGCAATGGCAGCCCGGGAAGATTGGGCTAATCTCTGCTGGAAACACAGGGCCTCAGTATTTTTGAAAGCTGCAAGCTTAATCGCCGGACCTTACCGTGCAAAGATTAATGCTGCTACCATGATCGGACAATCAAAAACAGTTCAGCAGGCGGAGATAGACTCGGCATGTGAGATTATTGATTTTCTCCGGTACAATGTTCAGTATATGGAAGAGATCTATAACAACCAACCGGATTCATCTGAGCATGTCTGGAACCGGTTGGAGCAGCGTCCGCTTGAGGGATTCGTTTTTGCCCTGACACCATTTAATTTTACTGCCATTGCGGGCAACCTTCCTACTGCCCCAGCAATGATGGGTAATGTAGTAGTATGGAAGGCATCCAAAACCCAGGTTTATTCAGCCCATGTACTTATGGAGGTTTTCCGTGAGGCAGGTGTACCTGATGGTGTGATCAACCTAGTATATGCTTCCGGGCCGGTAATGGGCGAAGTTATATTTAACCATCCTGATTTTGCCGGGATCCACTTTACCGGGTCGACTGAGGTTTTTCAGGATATATGGAAATCCATCGGTACCAATATTCATAAGTACAAAACCTATCCCAGGATTGTAGGTGAAACGGGAGGAAAGGACTTCGTTATGGTGCACAATACTGCTCCCGTAAAGCAGGTGGTTACAGCCCTGGTAAGGGGTGCTTTTGAGTATCAGGGACAAAAATGTTCTGCTGCTTCAAGGGCATATATACCTGAAAGCATATGGCCGGATGTAAAGAAGGGTCTGGAAACCGATATTGCTTCAATAAGAATGGGCCCCACAGAAGATTTTAAAAATTTCATGGGCGCTGTGATTGATGAACCCTCCTTTGATAAGCTTGAAAGCTTCATTGATGGTGCCAGGAAGGATAAGGATGCAGAGGTTCTATTCGGAGGCAAATGCGATAAATCAAAAGGGTATTTCATTGAACCAACAGTCATTCTTGCAAGTGATCCAAGGTATATCACTATGGAAGAAGAACTTTTTGGTCCGGTATTAACAATATATGTTTATGAGGACGATAAATGGGAAGAAACTCTTGAACTCCTTGATACAACCTCTTCATATGCATTGACAGGTGCGATCCTGTCAGCTGACAGGTATATTATTCAGTCTGCCACCAAGAGACTTGAAAATGCAGCCGGTAATTTCTACATTAACGATAAGCCTACCGGTGCGGTGGTTGGTCAGCAACCATTCGGTGGGGCCCGGGCATCAGGGACCAATGATAAAGCTGGTTCATACCTCAACCTTCTTCGTTGGGTTTCTGCAAGAACCATTAAGGAGAATTTTCTTCCACCGGAGGATTACAGGTATCCCTATATGGAGGAATAATATAGATATAGATATTTATGTTTTCGGGGGAAGTGTTGATAAAACGCTTTCCTTTTTTTTCTATTTATCTTTAAATTGCTTCCTGAACCTGGGAAATGTTAAAACGTGATTCAATATTAATTCGAAGTCTCAGAAATAAGTACCTAATTGCGGTACTGGTGTTTCTAATCTGGCTTCTTGTGTTCGACCGTAACAGTCTGATCGACAGGGTAAGATATATAAGAACACTTAGCGACCTGGAAGATGAAAAGCAGTACTATATTGAACGGATAGATGAAGATTCCCGTCGGCTGAATGAGCTGAAAACAGACAAGGACAACCTTGAAAAATTTGCCCGTGAGCAATATTTTATGAAGAAGGAGAACGAGGATGTGTTTGTAATTGTAAGAGAAGATTAGGCGATTGTACTGTTTCCCCTTTGCTTTTGCCGTATCAACATTAACAGATCTCTGGCTTCAAGAGCTGGTTTTTCAACATCATTAGTTTGATTCAGAAACTTATTTACCGCATCCCTTACTGGCATTTTTGGATAGTGCTCACGGTGAGCATAATTAATGTATTTCATAGTACGGAACATATTGAACCATCGAAAGAACCTTTTCTGATAGCTGGCCGGACTGGAAGAATTACTCCTGATCTCTTTAAGCCGTTCAAAGAATTCATCTCCCAGTTCAGCTTGTATGGATTCCGGCCAGGAGTTAAAAATGGACAATGTGCTATTCCTGCCTGAATGGAAGAGTCTTGGTATGTCTGAGATGTATTCCCGAAGATCATAGAATGAACGCGGATCATATGAATCCAGTTCTTCAATTTCACCGCTCAGGAATTGGTTGATCACAGGTCCGGTGCCAAAAGCCACCCGTGAAGAGGGTCTTGGAGAGGGTATAAGACAGGTCGAATTCAAATCCGAATAATTGCCGAGGGGAATAATCTTTTGCAGGAAATAAAAATCCTCCCCGGCGGATTTTTTATTCATACCTCCCTGGCTTGCATATGTATTCGCCCTGACAGCAAAGGCCGAACCAACTGTATGATATGCATGAGGATGGCCGGCAAATCGCAATCCTTCAATATAATATCTGAGATGCAACTCATACTGAATAATCCCTGTATATACCCTGTGATCGAACTCCGGTCCTTCGACAGGATGTTCGAAATAAATTGAGCATGCTTTTGCTGTAGGATTGTTACTGAAATGCTTCTCCACTGCGGATAAGTACCCGGTGTCACAGAGAGTATCTGCATCAAGGGATAAAATTATTCCATCTTTCTTTCCAAGTTTGTGAAACCTGCTGAGAGCATGGTCCATAGCGAGCTTGCGTGCAAAACCGGCTCCGGCTTCCCTGGCAGGGATGCCTGATTTGTTAGTTTGAAGAATGCAAAACTTCTGGTCTGTATGTTCTCTGCTAAAGTTCTCTACTTCAATTTCGGACACTCGATTTTGTTTAATAGCACTCTCATCGGAGGACTGGCTCGAATTGATTGCAATAATAACCTCAACATCTCCTTCTGTGGGGGTGCATCGCCTGAGAGAATGCAAGGTGTTTAATAATCCTGATTCGTTATAGCACGGAATGGCCACAACCAGAGATAAATCGGGACTTGGATCCTTTTGATCTATTGTTAGATCAAGGCTAACCTTTTCAAGATAAGCCTTGGCGAAAGACATTAGTTCTGTTCTTTTTCCTTCTGGTATGCGTCGTTAAGACCTGCCAGAACGCTTCCTGTGATATCGAGTTGCTGATTGGCGAAAAGGACATTGTCTCCAAAGCTGTTGCTGAAGATAAACTGGTAATTATATTGCTTATTGTATTCTTCGAGGTATTCCATGATTTTATTTATCAGTCGCCTGTTACTGACCTGTTCCTCCTCAGAAAGCTGCATTGTTAATTCATCCCGGAGCTGGAGCAGGCTTTGCTGTTCTGCCATTAATTGTTGTTCAAGTTCAGCTGCCTCTCTTCTGGTGACAAGTCCCTTTTGAACCTTGTTCTGAGCATCAATGGCTGAGGCTTCATACTGTCTGGAGCGGAGGTTTAGTTCTGCCTCAAGTTCGGCTTGTTTATCTGCAAAATCATTCTGCATATCCTCGAAGTAGGCGTAGCTACTCAGTAGTGAATCGATATTTATATATACGATAGAGCCGTCAGGAGCCATGGGCTGAACATTTGAAGCAGAAGGTTTTCTGACATCAGCGATTTTTTCTGAGCTGAAATGAAGATAAAACAGTACTCCAACAGCTACAATCAGTACAGCATTCAAAACAAGCGATAGTTTTTTCATCATCAGTGAATTATAGGGGTTTGTAAAAATTCCTGCAAATATATGTATTTTCTGCAATAATAATGTGGATGGATTCTAAAACTCGGGACAGGGAATCATATGCCTCTTTTTCTTCTTACGGTAGGTTGTGAATTCATATATAAGGGCTATTTCGTGAGAACCCCAGGTGCTTGTAAGCAGTTTGTTAATAGTGAAGTCGTAACTATATCCAATGCTGAATTGTTCAACCTTATAGCCAACCAGAAAACAAATTGCATCTCCTCTGAGTTCATTGCTGATTACCGGAAGTCCCCTGTACCAGACACCGAAAACGAGCGGATTCTTGTACCAGTAAACTCCCACGTCAAGCTGCATAATATGATCCTGGTATTTAAAAAGTCCCGCAAGTGAAAGTGTTTCGTCGATGGGTTTCAGTAGCCGCCCTTTACGGATCACCTGGTAACCTCCGAAGACGCTAATTTTCATTGGCCATGCAGATACATCATCATCATAAAGTGAATAGTTTGGTCTGAAAAGGTGATCAACTGTTGCTCCTGCCCACATCCTGTTGGAATAAACCATCAAAGACACGGCGGCATCGATGGCTCCTTTTCTCTGGAGAGAAGGCACCTGGATGGTAGGAGTAAGACCACTGGGGGAAATCTGATCCCCCCAGATTAATTTTGAAAAGTTTATACCCCGCTGGGTAAACTTAAAAGCCAATCCTGGTCTCAGATGCCATAGGTCTGTAAGCTGTATGTCATAAGAATAATGAATGCCTATATCCGTTGTACTCAGATCTCCGGAACCCGCTTCGTCACGCATAATTAGCAATCCCAGTCCACTGTTAAAATTCGAAAAATAATGATCGTAGGAAAACATATAGGTAACAAAAGCACCTGGTACACCGGGCCATTGGTTACGGTATGTACTTGCAAGTCTGTGTTGTTGGGTTGCTCCTGCAAACGATGGAGCCAGGTACAATGGTGCAGAATAAAACTGTGTCAGTTGAGGGTCCTGAGCGGAAGAAGAGAAGTAAAAATATAATAAGGATGATATGATTATCAGTCTCTTCACTTGTCTGGTTGCGAATCAATTAATATACTAAGATAGCCAAATTCAATAAGTTTGAAAATATCGATTTTTAATGCAGTGCCTCAAAAAAGATATTAACAACTTCTTTTCTGAAAAAGCTCCAATAGCATTAAATTAAACGAAAGTGCTATGTAATTGTTTCATAATTGCCGTGAATTCCACAAAACCGAAGATTTGGATGGGCAATATGAGCAGGGCGTAGACAAACCGGTTTGTCTCAGGCAGGAAAAAAACTGTATTATGGAGGATTTGTCAGAAAAAGAGTTGGACAAGGGCTAATACTGTCTGATAAGTGTTATATCTCCGCTTTTTACGAAGGTCTTGCCATTGCTGAATTTTCCACGGGCCTTCCAGATATATACGGCCTGGGCTGCAAGTTTTTCCTGGTAATATCCATCCCAGCCGTAGGAAATATCATTGCTTTCAAATATTTGAAGTCCATGCCGGTTAAAGATTTTGAGTTGATATTCTATCAATTCTCCAGAGATTACAGGATGGAATATTGTATTATTGAAATCATTGATCTCATAATATCCGCCAGTGGGTCCTGACATGTTTGGTGTGAACGCATTTGGAAAGGATATCTTGCTTTCCGGGCCTGTAAATGCATTATGTATTATGAGGGAATCAAAGCATTGGTTTGCTGTCCAGACCTTCAGTTTTACATTATAGCTTCCCGGTTGGTCATAATAGTGAATGGGTTCTGTGAGAATTGACTGCTGATTGTCACCGAAGTCCCATTTAAAGTACTCGGCTCCCCTGGAGTAGTTATAGAAATATACAGGCTGGTTGTTTGAAAGATCCATTACGTCATCCATCTCAAAAAGTGCCTTTGGAGATTCAAATACCTGGATTGTCTGCTGAGTACTATACTCGAGTCCATCGGATCCTTTGATTTTCAGCAATACAGGATACATCCCCGGCTCATCGAACACATAAGAAGGATCTCTTTCAGCTGAGCTTCCTCCGTCACTGAAAATCCAGGCATATTTTATAGCATTTTCCGAGGTATTTTCAAAATTGACAGCGAGTGGTGAGCATCCCTCCAGGTGGCTAGCACTGAATCCTGCTTTTACAACGACAATCTCCGATTTCTTTGCATTATTCTCCTTGGATTCCGATTCGTTCTCCTGGTTTCCGATTTCTTCAGATTCCCCACCTGCAGTCCCCTCTTCCCTTATTATACCATCTTCCGTGTCTTCTGCATCAGATTCACGGTTCACTCTGATTTGATCCTCAGGCACTTCATTTTTACCCAGGGTTGATTCTTTCCCTCCGGTAATAGATTCATTACCTGTTTTTTCTATTGAAGATGCAGATGTATTATCATTTGTGAGTTCCTGAGCGGATTGGAATGTCTGGTCAGCAATCTTATCTTCCGGAGGAGATAATATTAGATAACCCCCTATCCCGGCCAATGCGACAGCAGCAGCAAGATAGTATACATTGAAGGTCTGCAGGCTGAAACTGAGGAATTGCTTCCACAGGATCTGCGTCTGAACCTTCTTCCATAATCCAGGTGATGGATCCACTTTGTACGAATCCATCTGTGTACGAAACAGGTCTTCAATATTTAGATTATTCCTGCTCATCTGCCTTTTCTGCTATCTTTTTTAAAGTTTTCAATTTTTTGCGTATCAATCCTTTTGCTCTTGAATACTGCGATTTTGAAGTATTAACATCAATCTCCAGCATGATGGCAATTTCCTTATGTTTATATCCCTCCACAGCGTACAGGTTAAATACCATCCTGTATCCATGAGGAAGCTGATGAATTACATTTGACAATTCCTCCTTTGTAAAATCTGCAGTAGTAAGAGATGTACCTTCAATTTCTGTTTCCCTTATGTCTTCTATGTCCTGGTGATAATGATGCTTCAGGTTCCTGTGGTAATGTGTAATTGCTGTGTTTACCATTATCTTTTTCATCCAGTTAATAAAGGATCCTTTACCTGCAAAATACTTAACATTGAAATAAATTTTAACCAGTCCGTCCTGCAGAATATCCTCAGCTTCATCCCTTCTGCCGGAATACCTTATACAGACTCCCAGCAATATTGAAGCATACTGCTCATACAGTGCTTTCTGAGCTTTCCTGTCATTGCGGCAACATCCATCAATTAATTCCTTCTCATCCAGCATAAATTCTAACTATAGTTATGACCCGGGCTTATTAAAAATGGTTGCACATTTTCCCACAGGGTATTTGTTAAATATCTGATAAAAATAATTTATCTGAAACATTTTATTTGGGAACC
Organism: Bacteroides sp.; assembly: GCA_011053095.1. Classification (GTDB taxonomy): domain Bacteria; phylum Bacteroidota; class Bacteroidia; order Bacteroidales; family SM23-62; genus SM23-62. Next base: position 77,957 of record DRHS01000058.1, on the reverse strand, counting down.
GTTTTCTCGCTGTTAAAGGTAATAACAGGTTCCTGGTTTCATGATCCACCAAAAATACTTAATAATATGTTAAAATCTTGGGACACAAAATGTTCTTATTTAAACTGGTTATAAATAAATATTTTAAATGTGTTATATTTGTTTTAAATAATAACTAATAAACAACAATGAACAAACGTACTTTTCTGAAAAACAGTGCAATTCTTGGTCTTGGCGGAGCTATTGCAGGAACATTTCCCGGAACTATAAATGCTGCGGGACTGAACTCGTGGTCAGGGGGGGAAGCATATGAATTACCTGAACTTGGTTTTGCCTATGATGCCCTTGAACCCCATTTTGATGCAATGACAATGGAAGTACATCATACCAAACACCATGCTGGTTATACAAGGAAATTCAATGCTGCGGTAAAGGAGTCCGGACTGGAAGATGTTGGTATAAAGGAAATTTTTAAGAATGTAAGTTCAAAGTCCACCGGAATACGAAACAACGGAGGAGGTTTTTACAATCACAAAATATTCTGGAAAGGTTTATCTCCCCAGGGTGGAGGGGAACCTGCCGGAGATCTGCTTAAGGCTTTGGAAAAAAGTTTCGGCAGTTTTGAAAAATTCCGTGAAACCTTTTCGAAAGCTGCCTCTACAAGATTTGGCTCAGGATGGGCCTGGTTGGTTAATACTGACAGTGGACTGGCGGTAAGTTCCACTCCAAATCAGGACAATCCGTTAATGGATGTGTCTGATGTCAAGGGGTTCCCCCTGCTTTGTATTGATGTATGGGAACATGCCTATTACCTGAAATACCAGAATCGCAGAGGTGATTATATCTCTGCTTTCTGGAATGTTGTGAACTGGGACTTCGTAGCAAATCAGTTCAACAAGTCGAAGAAATAATCTCCCACCGGGTGCCATCTGGAGAAACCACCTACCAGGAGGCACCCGGTTTTTTTCAATACCTGCTTAGTAATTTTGGATTATTTCCACAGTGCTGACCACATTGATGACTATTGGAGGACTTTTGCCTCTGACCTTGCGTGAGGGTGCTCTCTGGACTCCGGTGGGGTGGACGATTATCGTGGGACTCCTGGTATCTACTTTGATGTCTCTCCTGGTGGTTCCGGTACTCTACCGCATGTATACAAAATGATCAATTGTCAGGTTTTGGTCTCATAGACGACCAATAGAACGAACATGACTTATTATGAAAGCGATATGGAATAACAGGGTGATTGCTGAGAGCAAGGAAACCCTGCAATTAGAAGGGAACCACTACTTCCCGGTTGATTCAGTTAGTAAGGAATTTTTAAAAAACAGCCAAACCCATACTGACTGCCACTGGAAGGGAACAGCAAGCTACTATGATGTACAGGTAGATGATAAATTAAACAAAGATGCCGCTTGGTATTATCCTGATCCTTCCTTTGCAGCAGAAAAGATCAAAGATCATATTGCCTTCTGGCATGGTGTGGAAGTAAAGGAATAGTTCCAAGGCATATATGGCGGAAGGAATGGGGCAAACCGGCCTCTATGATTTATCTTTGACACGGTTATATTTCATAGCCTTTAATATCCAATTAGCGAGGGGCTTCTCCGGATTTCTTTTCTTCAGATTGATGTACCAACCCAGTTTTTGACTGACAGGGAGTTTATGTGACTCAATGAACTCAATCAGGGTTCCGTCAGGATCTTCTACATATGAGAAATGGCCTGCCGCCTCTCCCATATCAAAAGTTTCATCATGCTTATGAGTTGAATCCACTGTGAATGGGAACCCTTTTTGGGCGCATTCCTCTCTAAGTGCATCCATACCCTTAATATCATAGCACAAATGTATGAACCCAAGGTCGCCCCATTGTCTGCCTTCATATATTTTATTTGGTTTTCTGTCCTTGACCTCGATCAGTTCAATCTGACTGGGACCGAACAGGCGGCTGAATGCACCGCGGACACTTTTACTGTGCTTCAGCAGGACCCTGCGAAATATATTGTCTCCTCCGGGAAGTTGTGAGAGGTCTTCAAATCTTCCTTCCTCATCATATACAACCAGGTCATAGCCCAATATACCGCTGTATAACTTACGGGCCCTGTCCACATCAGAAACCCCTATCCATGCACCATATGTTGCTCCGGTAGGTTTTTTCTCATCCCTAAAAACAGTACTTTCTTTCACAATCTGGAACAGGTTATCATAGGGATCCCTTACAAAGAAATGCTCTTCTCCAACAGGATCGACAGATATGCCATTCAGACTAAGGCCTTTCTCCTTGAAGAAGGAGTGGCTGTTTCTCACATCAGGTGATTTGATTTTTGCGGCAATAATTCCCAGGTCACCTACCCTAATCTTGTTCTTTGGTGCTTCAGGTTCTCTCTGTGTGTACTGCCAGATCTCAAATCCACCACCACCCTGGAGGTTTAGTGCAAGTGCAGCATGTCTGGCCTGTGGTTGTCCACCAGTATATGGCAACATCAGATCGGCCACTGCCTTCTCTTCGAAGACCCTGATATCCATCCCAAAATGTTCCCTGTACCATTTCCAGGCTTCATTGAGATTTCCTACTCCAATTCCAATTTGCTGAATCCCGCTGATAATTTTTTCCTTAAGTTCTCCTGTAGCCATCTGTCCCTTTTTATTTTTTGCGAAGATAGAAAATCCAGATTACATATCCGTTAAAATACTGCTAAACAAATAATTCAGAATTTTTATAGATAGAAACTGAGACAGGATTTGGCTAGTTTGCCGAAGGTACATTGATAAAGGCTTCAGCCATATCAATGATTTGTTTTCTCAGGTCCTTAAGCTTCCTGAGATCCTTATTTCCTGCAAGCGATTTAAACTGGTAGCTCCAGAGTGACCTGAGTTTTTTCAACCATATATACCATGTATGGGCAAATAGTCCGGTCAGGGGCAGACTACCCAGAAACGCCCACTTAACCCATCCCGGATCTGCAAAGATCCAGGCAGCTATAAACAGGATCAGATAGTATAACGGGAACAGCAATGATCCCGCAATAAATTTAACAGAACTCTTGAACGAGTTGTCTTTAATCAATTTTTCAGTAATCCTGCTTACGACCCAGTATACCAGGTAATTGGTTATAAATCCAAACACAAACAGGGGAAGAGTCAACAGCATACCAAGGTCAGCAAGTATCAGAAGTAGAAGTGAATGTTTGTTTTTTCTGAAGACCCAGTCCCTCATCCCAAACCTCTTTACTCCATCAGCATACTCCTTACTTATTTCAGAAAGCTCAGACATCTTTTCCGGTTCTGCTTCTTCCACACCTGCAAATTCTCTGATCATGGCCTGATCAGCTAATAATCTGTGATACATGTCCTTCTTCCGGAATCCCAGTCTTTTGCGCATTCTTTTATTATATACCTGACGCATTAACATATAGGTATCGTAATGATCCTCAGACTCAATATTTATAATGTATTTTTTCATTTCATTTGAAAGCCTTTCCCGGATGGTATTAATTGCCCTGGGCTGATTTTCCATATATTCGGCCCAGTACTCGTTTACTTCGATGGGTTCACCAAACTGGACAAACATATGGCCTCTGAATGCAGGGTAGTTTGAATAGTCAATGCCTACCGGAACAATTACAACGCCAGGGTTTTCGCCATAGCTCTCCTGGGCCTGGAAGGCAACACGGAATATTCCTTTTACAAGTGGGCGGAGCCTTCTTTTATCACCATGATTTCCTTCAGGCATGATGGCTACCGGACATTTCTTGCGCAGAAGTGCTCCCATTGATTCTTGGAAGATTGCCTCATTCTTGCCGAGCTCGCCGGCCCCGTCCCTGATCCTGTAAACAGGTAGCATCTTGAAAGATCTGAAAATTCTTGCAATGATCTTATTATTAAATACATCTGCACGGGTCAGGAAAATTGGCTCACGCCTGCAGGCCATTATTGGTCCAATAGCATCCATTAATGCATTCTGATGATTTGGAGCCATAAGGACCGGTCTGTCTTTGGGTATCCTGTTGTGGAATTTGGACTGCATCTTCCGGTAGAAAATCCGGTGAGTAATCATCATATGCGTCCTGAATACAATATACATTATGGAAAACCTGTCGATTGCCTTTTTTGTCATTTGATATATTTGAGGGTTTCTTTCCAGAGTTACCCGGAGACCGGTATGGATAATAAGTCCAAGATAAAAAAAAAACCCGAATTTGAAACAGGGAGGATTATCCCGGAATGGCTATATTGCATGTATAAATAAGGAATAGAATGTCTAAAAATTTTAAGCAAATAGTTCCCGGTAAAATATCCGGTAATGTATTTGATCTCATTGGGGAAGATTGGATGCTGATAAGCGCGGGAGGCCCTGAAAATTTTAATACCATGACAGCTTCCTGGGGTACCGCAGGTATACTCTGGCACCTTCCGGTCGCCATCTGTTTTATCAGACCCCAGCGTTATACCTTCGGGTTTGCAGAATCATCTGAATATTATACCCTCAGTTTTCTTGAACCCGGGAACCGGGAAATCCTGCAATATTGCGGCACCCGTTCAGGAAGGGATACAGACAAGGTAAAAGAAACCGGTCTGATACCTCTGACCACTGCCAATGGGAACGTCTACTTTGAACAATGCAAACTGGTGATCGAATGCAAAAAACTTTATGCAGATCGCATAAAAGAGGATTCGTTTATAATCCCTGAATTAATCGGGGAAAATTATCCGAAGAAGGATTTTCATAAGTTCTATATCGGGGAGATCGTTTCCTGCCTTGTTCCGGAATGATTTTGGTTCAAATCCAAGATCAATTCAAATTCTAAGGCTTATGACCAGATCCAGATTGGATAATGCAACAATTATTTTTGACGGCTACTGCAATTTTTGTTCAGGGTCGGTTTTGTTTATAATTAAGAAGGATCGAAAGGAATATTTCAGATTCAGTCCCTCACAAACTCCAGGTGGGAAAAAAATACTCCATGACCACAGGATCGGAGAATTGGCAAATCATTCTATAGTCCTTATACTTGGGGATACCGTCTATTCAAAATCTGATGCTGCACTCCGGATAGCAAGGAGACTGAGCGGATTCTGGCCCGTTTTTTACAGTTTAATACTAGTGCCCAGGCGGTTCAGAGACTATTTTTACGATCTGATTGCCAGAAACCGCTACCGGTTTTATGGTATGAGAGATGATTGTTTTCTTCCGTCAGAGCAAATTAGGGAAAGATTTCTTTAGCCCTGTTATCGTGTATTTGAATGATATTGCACATCAGTGATACCCGATCTGTTTATGGCAGTTCTCTGGTCCCTTCCTCAATTTCCCTGAACCGGGTCGAGAGGGCCGCCAACAAGTTGCCGAAACTTATCATTGCATCCTTTGTTTCGGTGCTGATTTCTGTCTTTTTAAGTCGCAGCATAAGGTAACCGTATAGACCTGTAAGGCAGGCTTCAATTTCTGAGGAAAAAGGACCCGGACTCTTTTCTTTAAAAGATTTCACATTTTCATGTGCGGTTCGGTATATTTCCTGGTATTTTTTTTCTTCAGGCGACTGGAGCAGTCTCAAATGAAGGTCATTTAATTCCCTTATCAGGTTGTTAAGAAATGTCATATGGCCCTTTTCGACGATCTTTTCTTCGGCCATCAGGGTGATCAGGTTTGCATACCAAGTCCTTATTTCATCCAGTTGTTCAGGGGGCAGATCAAATTTACTGATAACGATCTGATCTACCTGTCCGAGCTCAAAACCCGCAGCCCGGATTAGATCCTCCACCTGCCACATATAGATTATAAATTCGGCAATATTAGTTTTCCGTTTTTCTTGTGCAATGATCATTCTAATTGAATTTATTCTCCTTTTAATTTATCGATTACCCTTCTTTCCTTTTTTGTTGGTCTTCCTGCTCCTCTATCCCGGACAATAAAAAATGTCTCCCTGATTTTTAGTTTATCCAGTTCCTCCCGGGGGGTGATATTCTCGACATATTCATGGATTGCTTTTGTGCCAAGCCTTTTGCCAAGCAGGCCAAGCACCCTGAAGGAATAAACAACAGGTGGTTTTTTAACCTGCACAATATCGTCAATCTTTAGAATTCTTGAAGGTTTTGCCTGCTGATCCAGGATGAGGACTTTCCCTTTTCTGCAAGCCTCGGAAGCCTGGCTTCTTGTTTTAAATATCCGGACTGCCCATAGCCATTTATCAATCCGGACCTCGTTATCGGTAAGCATGTTGGACTTTACTCGTTCACCTCCAGCATAAATCCAGTCCGGTGAATGTTGGTAATATTAACCTTGGGATCATCCGCTAGAAATTTCCGCAGTTTTGTGATGTAAACATCCATGCTGCGTCCCATAAAATAATCGTCTTCCCCCCAAATCATTTTCAAAGCTATTTCACGCCGGAGGATTTTATTCATGTTTATGCATAGCAGACGGAGTACCTCGGCTTCTTTTTTGGTGAGCCTCTTTTCTTCAACAGGTCCTTTAAGAAGCTGGCTGGAGTAATCGAATGTGTAATTTCCCAGTTTATATATACTTTCCTGTTCTCCATCAAGGAGTGAATATCTTGTTCTTCGTAAAATTGCTTCTATTCTAAGGCTGAGTTCTTCAGTGCTGAAAGGTTTTGTGATATAATCGTCCCCCCCAATCTTGAATCCTTTGATCTTGTCTTCTTTCATAGTCTTGGCTGTCAGGAACATAATAGGCACGACCTCATTGATTACACGTATCTCTTCAGCAAGGGTGAAGCCATCCTTAAGTGGCATCATCACATCAAGAATACAGATATCATACTTGCCGTTTTTAAATAATTCAAGTCCAGCTACCCCGTCTTCAGCATGCTGAACTCCATAGCCCGACATAGAAAGGTAATCTATGAGGACAAAAGCCAGATTTTTATCATCCTCAACAAGGAGAATATTAGCTTTGGATTTCTTTTTCATTATATAATTAGCTAGACAGCTAATTTACAGAAATTATATGGGTGTATCAAGAGGCAGGTAAACGTCGAACCGGCTTCCTTTGTTGGGTTCGCTTTTAACATGGATTTGTCCGCCATGAGCATCTACCATATTCTTTACGTAATACAGACCCAGGCCAAATCCCTTAACATTATGAATATTTCCGGTGGGGACCCTGTAAAATTTATCAAATATATGACGGGTCGATTCTGCTGACATCCCTATTCCGTTATCTTCAATGGACAGGGTGATACCTTCTGAGCTGTTTCGGGTATAAATGTTAAGCGTAGGACCCCCATTCGAAGAATACTTTATTGCGTTATCAATAAGGTTAACAACAACATTTTTGATATGCATCTCATCGGCATTCAGATTGTAGAGGTCTGCGTTCAGGTGATAATTGACAGTTGTTTCTTCCTCACACTGCTCAAAACAAAGGTTCTGAACTGTATCCTTTACAAGCTGGTGAAGATTGAATTCAGATTTGGTCAGACTGAATTCATCTCTGTCAAGCAGGGCAACCTGAAGAACCCTGTCAACCTGCGAACGCATCCTGACATTTTCATCGTAGATGATCCTGGAATATTTTTTTATTCTCTCGGGGGAGGAGTCAGATTTGGTATGGAGTAATACCTCCGCAGCCAATGAAATCGTTGAGATCGGTGTTTTGAATTCATGTGTCATATTATTAATGAAATCATTTTTGATCTCAGAGATCTTTTTCTGCTTAATAATGGTATTGATGATATATAAAAAAGTAAATATTACAATAAGGACGAATATTCCGGAGAGAACAAGCCATCCTGACATTTCAACCAGAACCTCCTTTCGCTGGGATGGAAAATAAACCTCGAGATGAAAATATTCCTCTTTCCACAGGCATGACAAACACGTTTTGTGCGCATTTTTTTTCATGGACTTTGGGATAATAGCAGTAGAAGCATGAATTATTGAATCGCTGGAGGTTTTTACAATAGCAAATTCATAATCACTGTCAAGCCTGTGATAATTAGTGTATTTATTTAACAATCCCTTCAGTAATACAGTATCGATAACACTGAAAAATGTCATTTCCTCACATGCAGATTTGATAACAGGCCGTTCCGAGAAAACAAGATCCTGATCATTTGCCTCAACCAGTTCCTCAATTACATCCTCAAGTGCCATATCGATGCGGTGATCATGCTGTTTTTCTGTCAGCTTAACTGCATTCCACACCCAGAATGACTGGGTGAGGGTCAGCCCAACCAGCGCAATGGAGGTAAATAGAATGATCATTATGATGTGAGATCTCTGCATAATAATGCTTTGGTCGAGACAAAGATAAATTTTTAAATCACTGGACTGAGGGCTTTAACAAATCTTTAACAGGCCTTATGAATAAAGGCCTTCAGAAGGATTTGTTTTACTTGTTGTTGTATGTATTCATGGTCTGCTCAAGTCCCGCAGTACCAAAACTCAGAATAATTTCACCAGCGGCTTTCATTCTATCATTAAGTGTGGATTTTTCCTCATCGGTCCAATTACCGAGGACATGGTTGATCTGCTGGCCACGATTGAATTCGTCTCCGATACCGAATCTTAATCGGGCATAATTCTGGTTGTCGAGTATTTGGCTGATATGTTCAAGCCCGTTATGTCCCCCGCTGCCACCATGCGGTCTGATTCGAAGTTTACCATAGGGCAGAGCAATATCGTCAAGTACAACAAGAAATCGATCAAGAGGTATTTTTTCCTTTTTCAACCAGTAGTGAACTGCTCGTCCACTAAGGTTTACATAGGTGCTGGGCTTAATCAGAACGAAAGTTCTGCCCCGATGTTTCAGACTGCATCTGTCCGCCAGACGGGCAGGCTCAAAAAAAGAATTGGATGCACCCGCAAGTGCATCCAATATCATAAAACCAATATTGTGCCTTGTTCCGGAGTATTCAACTCCGATATTGCCTAATCCAGCAATAAGATACTTCAAGGCCTGTTATTTTATTCCCCTTCGGGCTTGACTTCTTCTGCAGCGGGAGCGCCTTCTTCACCAGCGACTGCTTCTTCATCTCCTTCAAGGACTTCTTCAATTACCTCCTCTTCTTCAACAACTGCTTCCTGCATACCTTTTGCAATAAGTCTTGAGGATACGACACCCACCACCATTGCCCTTTGCGGATCAAGTACTTCCAGGTTTTCGTATTCAAGATCACCGACCTTCATACTGTCTCCTATATCAAGTGATGTGATATCAACTTCAAGGTAATCCGGCATATGTTCTGCAAGTCCCTTTACCTTCAGAGAACGTCTCCGTTGCCTTAGTTTTCCGCCGTCAAGCATTCCCAGTGAATTTCCGGTAAGTTCAATGGGCAGGTTTATGGTGACGGCTTTGCCATCAACCACCTGTGAAAAATCAACATGCAGTATCCGGTCGCTTACCGGATGGAACTGGATATCCTGAATTACCGCATCGTACTTCTCTCCATCGATGTCGAGTTTGACGAGAAATACATCCGGTGTATAAATAAGATTTTTGAAATTCTTTTCTATGACGGCAAAATGCACAATTTTTTCACCACCATAAATAACGCAGGGTACAAGTTCCTGCTTTCTGAGATTCTTGGATTCTTTTTTTCCGGTATCCTTGCGTAAGGAAGCCTTTAATTCAAATGTTTTCATCCTAACAATTTTGCGGTGCTACTCAGAATTAGAGGGTGCTAATTCCCCATCACACCATTGTTTAATACTTTACCCCTCGAAAATGAGCCGCAAATATAGTATTTATTGGATAAAATTAGAACTGATGGACTCATAATTGTATACTTTGTTTATTACATCAGCAAAAAGTTCGGCAACAGAGATGATTTTTAATTTGGGACTTTTCTTTAGAACCGGGATGGTATCAGTAACAATAACTTCACTGATACTGGAATCTTCAATCCTACTGATAGAATCTCCGGAAAGAACAGGATGAGTTGCACAAACCCTGACTGAACTGGCATTTTCCCTCATCATCATATCTGCAGCGAGGCATATTGTTCCTGCTGTATCTATCATGTCATCAACAATGACAATATCCTTATTTTCAATATCCCCGATTACCTTGATGTCTTCAATTACATTTGCTTTCTTTCTCAGCTTATAGCCAATCACCATGTCTGTATTCATAAACCGGGAATAAGCATTTGCTCTTTTGGTTCCTCCCATATCCGGTGCCGCAATGGTCAGATTTTCAAGTTCAAGTCTTTTCAGGAAAGGGACAAACAGTGAGGACGCGTACAAATGGTCGACAGGGACATCAAAAAATCCCTGAAGCTGATCTGCGTGGAGGTCCATTGTCATTATCCTGTCAACCCCTGCAGCAGAAAGCAGATTGGCCACCAGTTTTGCACCTATGGCAGCACGGGGTTTATCCTTTCGGTCCTGCCTTGCATAACCGAAATATGGCATAACTGCGACGATATTATAGGCTGATGCACGTTTAGCAGCATCAATAAGTAACAGCAATTCAAGAAGGTTATCTGCTGGTGGGAAGGTTGACTGTATAATAAAAACAGTACATCCCCTTACAGATTCTTCGTAGGAAGGTTGGAATTCCCCATCGGCGAATTTCAATACATTGGTCTTTCCAAGTTCACTCCCGAAGGATTTGGCAATTTTTTCAGCCAGGTACCTGGACTCGGTCCCGGCAAAAAATTTAATGGGTGAATTGGGTCTCATCCGTTATGATTTAGTTTATAATCGATGCAATATGCACTATGTCTCTGAGAATAGTCCCGGTAAAGTTAAAATTTGTGTTAGAACATATATTCTCAAACTAATGTTTTTTGTATAAAATCCAGGATTTTCTCCCTTCCTGTATTTTTTAAAGATGAGCTCATAAAAATATCAGGAAGTGATTCCCATGTATCAAGCAGGCTGGTTTTGTATTGCTCCAGGTTACGCGAAAGCTGTGTTTCGGTTAACTTGTCAGTTTTTGTGAATACCAGCACAAATGGCACCTGGTTTTTTCCAAGGAATTGAAGGAACTCCATATCTGCCTTCTGCATCTTCAGACGGATATCAATCAAAAGGAACAAACAGACCAGGCGTTCCGCTTTCAAAACGTATTCCTTTATCATTCTCATCATTTTTTGCCTTTCCCTATCCGGCATCTTTGCATATCCGTATCCGGGAAGATCCACAAGATACCATGAATCATTAATCAGGAAATGATTTATCAGCTGAGTCTTTCCCGGAGTTCCTGAAGTTTTGGCAAGCTTTGTCCTGTTGCAGACCATATTGATAAGTGAAGATTTACCAACATTAGACCTGCCGGTAAAAGCGTACTCTGGTAATGGTCTTGTCGGACAGTCTTTTATTCTGGTACTGCTTTTAACAAATGAAACCTGTTTTATGATCAGCTTCGCCATCCTGGATTATTTAATATATATCTCTAGAAGTTTTGTTGGTTCCCGGGGCAGTAGACTGATATTATTCAGCGAAGCCGGGACCAGAACAGTTTCTCCTTTATTGATCGCCACCGTTTCAGATTCTCCATAATCTATTTCTGCCCCTCCTTCTGTGCACATATAGATTACAAATGAGTCAATAAAACTGAAGTCTTTTTCAACCGGTTCATCAAAACTAATGATACCCGTTGTAAACCAGGGAGAGTCAACTACAGTTACCCGTTGATTTTTTTCAAGTTCATATTCCATTCTGTATCGTTCCGGATCATCGTAAACAATCGCATCTATCGCCAGTTCTGTATGGAGCTCCCTTCCTTTACCTTCTTTATCCAATCTGCCCCAGTCATATATACGGTAAGTTATGTCAGAGGTCTGCTGGATCTCAGCAAGTAATATCCCCGAGCCAATAGCATGAACCCGTCCAGCAGGAATGAAAAAAACATCTCCTGGTTTTACGTTTTCGTAGTTGAGTATTTCCGGAAGGGTAATATTCTTGAAATGCTCAAGATAGATTTCCTTGCTGATTGGCTTCGTGAACCCTGAGATCAGTTTCGCATTTTCCTCAGTGGCAATAATATACCACATTTCAGTTTTTCCGTATGCGTTATGCCTTTCCTTTGCCAGTTCATCGTCAGGGTGAACCTGTATTGAGAGCAGATCATTGGCATCGAGGAATTTGATCAGGAGGGGGAATTCGAGACCATATTTTTCATAGATTTGATCACCAAGAAGCTCACCCATATAGATCTCAATTATTTCCTGGAGGTTATTCCCCTTTAAGAAGCCATTGTCCACTACAGATATCTTGCCCTGTATAGCTGAGATCTCCCAACTCTCTCCGCAGGTATCTGAAGCGTTTGCCTTGCCAAGGACATTTCTCAGCCGTGTACCTCCCCATATAACGTCTTTTAATATGGGTTTGAACTTAATAGGGTAGAGCATATTGTCTGATTATCGGAATTAAAACTCAAAATCAACTGCGGCTGACTGGTCCTTTACCGTGGCAATGTAACTTACCACCTTCTGGTGGTCGGGGTGTACCCTGTATGTCTCAAGATCTTCCAGGCTGTCAAAGGTGGAAACCAGGGCCACATCAAATGCCCTCTCAGATTTCACAACATTGATTCCGACTTCCATAGATCGGATTACACTGATAAGTGAAAGCAATGCCTCAAGCCTGTTTTTGACTTCCATCTTGGTCTCTTCAAGAGACTCCTCATTGCCCGATCTCATGAGCTTGAACATAACGATATGCCGGATCATTTTCTAATCGTATTATTAATTTGTATTTTGTTGCTAAGTTAGTAAAAATTACAGCAGATTATTATGTTGGTCGTAGGTATAGCAGGGGGTTCCGGCTCCGGGAAAACTACAGTGGTTAAGAGAATAATGGAGAGGCTTCCGGAGAATGATGTTGCCATTTTGCCCCAGGATGCTTATTATTATGATAACAGCCAGTTGGACCTTGCAGCCAGGCAGGAGGTAAATTTTGACCATCCCGACTCACTTGAATTTCCACTTATTATCAATCACATTGATAAGCTTAGATCAGGAAAGAATATTGAACGTCCTGTTTATACCTATATAACCTGTACCCGCTCAGATGAAACCATCAACATGCAACCCAGGAAAGTAATTATACTGGAAGGGATTCTGATTTTTACGCATGCAGCTCTAAGGGATATTATCGATATCAAGGTATTTGTTGATGCAGATGCGGATGACCGTTTGGGCAGGATTATCAGCAGGGATATACAGGAGAGGGGGCGGTCTGTTAACAAGGTTTTGGATCGGTATGAGAAAACAGTGAAACCAATGCATCTTCAGTTTATTGAGCCTTCAAAGAGGTATGCTGACATCATTGTTCCACAGGGAGGTAATAACCTGGTTGCCATTGATATACTTTCAGCAACAATCCTGAAAAAGCTTGAAGCCAGATGATGCAGGATATTAAACTTGAGAATATTCTGTTTCTGGATATTGAAACAGTACCTGCGGCCGACTCCTTTGATGGCTTGAATGAGAGGATGCAAAAATTATGGGACAGTCGTTCGGCTTATTTAAGGAAGGATGGGGAGGACGCTGCTGAGGTTTGGGGGAGAGCTGGACTGTTTGCGGAGTTTGGCAGGATAGTATGTATATCTGCAGGAATTTTCTCCAACACTTCAGAGCCAAGACGATTCAGGATTAAATCATTTTATGGGGATGATGAGGTAAAAATCATCCGTGAATTCGCCTCACTCATCGGTAATTTCAAGAAGGGAAGGGAATTACGTCTCTGTGCTCATAATGGGAAGGAATTTGATTTTCCCTATCTGTCTCGACGGTTTATAATTCTGGGAGAAAAGCTTCCGGCGGTACTTAATATTGCAGGTAAAAAGCCATGGGAATTGAACTTCTTAGATACCATGGAGTTATGGAAATTCGGAGAATACAGGAATTTTACCTCGCTGGCCCTGCTGGCAGAGATACTGGGTATTTCCAATCCGAAGGATGACCTGGATGGAAGCCAGGTAGCCGAAGTATTTTACGGGGACAATGATTATGAAAGGATTGCGCGCTACTGTGAGAAAGACGTTCTTGCAGTTGCCCAGGTGTTGTTGCGTCTCATGGGTGAAAAGCTTATCCCGGAGGAGAATGTAGAGGTCAGAGGAAGTACCGGATAGTCTTAACAAGAAGGGAAGGTTGTTCAACATGTAGCCAATGTCCCGCTTCGGGAAGAGTAGTCACCCTTGCCATCGGGAATATCTGGTTAATTACAATGATATCATCATCAGTGATATAACCCGATTTTAGTCCCCGAATAAATAAAACAGGAAACCCTGCAATTTCTTCTCCGCCACTGTATTTTTTCGGATTTAATCCTCCAAGTATATTCTCAAGATTTGCATATAATGCGGGGACATTCAGCCTCCACCTGAATTCATTTTCTGCAGAGTGGTAAATATTTTTTAAAAGAAAGCTTCTTATTCTGGGGGATTGAATGGTATCAGCCAGTTGCTTATCTACATCATCCCGGTTACTCACACGGGTGAAGTCGACACCAATCATAGCTTCCATAATGGTTTTGTGTGTGATTCCTGAATGATCTTCTGAGATATAGGGTGTTGGCGCAATATCAATAATTATAAGGGATTCGATTCTTTCGGGGTTAGATTCTGCCAAAAACATAGCAGTCTTTCCTCCCATGGAATGTCCTATAATAATCGCCTTCTGCAATTCATGGCTATCCATGAACGTTAGGAGGTCGTCTCTCATAGAAGGGTAGTCGTGGGTTTTACTGTGAAGGGATTGTCCGTGGTTCCTCTGGTCAAGCAGGTACACCGTAAACTTTTCAGCAAGGGACTTTCCGATTGAGAGCCAATTATCGGAGGAGCCATACAGTCCGTGTAGGATTAATAGAGGGGGACCGCTACCCAGTTGCCTGTAGAATAGTTTCATGGTTCTCATTACAGGGAGGACTCTTTCAGCTGTCGACTGTACATCTGAATAGTGTTTTCAAGGCCGAAATATAGAGCATCTGATATAAGAGCATGGCCGATTGAGACTTCCAGCAGTCCCTCTACATTTTCCTTGAAATATCTGAGATTCTCAAGGCTAAGATCATGTCCGGCGTTCAGTCCCATTCCCACTTCAACCGCCCGTTTACCCGCTTTCCTGAAAGCTGCAACCGCATGAAGGGGATCAATCGGGAAGTCCCTCGCATAAGGTTCAGTATACAATTCTACCCTGTCACATCCTGTGTAAGCAGCATTCTCAATAAGCTCAAGATTGGTATCGATGAAAATTGATGTCCGGATGCCAACCTTTTTCATCTCCTGGACAACCTCCTTTAAAAAGTCTTTGTGTTTAATAGTATTCCATCCTTCCGAGGAAGTGATTGCATCGGGGGGGTCGGGGACCAGGGTAACCTGATCTGGTTTTATGGAAGTCACCAGGTCGAGAAAGGATTTCGAGGGATAGCCCTCGATGTTAAATTCAGTCTCGATGATTGGTTTGATCTCATGCACATCCTGGTATCTGATATGTCTCTCATCAGGCCTCGGATGTACGGTTATTCCCTCTGCTCCGAACTTTTGGCAGTCGATTGCAGCCTTCCTGACATCCGGTATAATTCCACCGCGGGCATTCCTCAATGTGGCAATTTTATTTATATTTACGCTAAGTCTGGTCATAGGGCTAAAATACAAGTATTTTAACAGAAGGAAGAAACCATTGCTGGCAAAAGAATTGATATCCGAAGTTGTACCCGCGCTGAAAACCTCCGATACCGGAGTACAGGCCCTGTCCTGGATGGATATTTTCAGGATTTCGCATCTTCCGATCGTTAATAACCTTGAATTTCTGGGATTAATTTCTGACAAGGATATCTATGATCTGAATATGGCCGAGGAAGCCATAGGGAACCACAAGCTCTCACTTTTCAGTCCCTATGTAATGATGAAACAGCATATTTACGAAGTGATTGAGATCATTTCAAGGCTTGAACTTACCGTTGTACCTGTGCTGGATGAGAATAAGCATTATAAGGGACTCATTACTCTTAACGACCTGCTCCGTACATTTGCCAATCTTTCAGCCCTGAAACAACCCGGTGGTATCCTGGAGCTTGAGCTAAATGTGAATGACTATACACTCACAGAGATCAGTCAGATAATAGAGGGCAATGATGCAAGAATTCTCAGCCTGTATGTTTCCTCCCCTGAAGATTCTACAAAAATGACTGTCACGCTTAAGGTTAGTGCGACGGATATCAGCTCTATTATCCAAACTTTTAACAGGTATAACTATACTATAAAGGCTTCCTACATGGAGGGCGATGAGATGGAAGACCTTATGAACAACCGTTTCGATGCATTCATGAAATACCTCAGTATATAAATGCAAGTAGCTATCTATGGACGACCTTTCAGTCGGGATTCAGAGGGTAATATCGCGAACCTGTTTAACTTTCTCCGGAAAGAAGGTATCGAAGTATTTATATATAAACCATTTGCGGATTTCCTCAAGGCTAAGAATATTTTGAAAAATAAACCAGATGGATTTTTCAATACCCATGAGGACATAATAGGGCATGCTGATATCATGGTAAGCATTGGCGGGGATGGAACTTTCCTTGAATCCGTATCTGTGGTTCAGGACTATGGAATTCCAATTGTTGGTATCAATACAGGAAGGCTTGGATTTCTGGCTGATATTCCATCCGACCAGATAGAAACATCCCTCACAGCCATTTTTAATAAGGAATACACAATAGAAAACCGCAGCCTTGTCACCCTGGAACCTGTAGGATCAAAAATTGATGGCTTTTGCTGTGCTCTGAACGAAGTGAGTGTTCAGAAACAACATGCATCCATGATAACCATTCATACATACCTGAATGATATATATTTAACTTCATACTGGGCAGATGGACTGATCATTTCAACACCCACAGGCTCAACTGCCTATTCCATGAGTGTCGGAGGACCCATTCTGACACCCGATTCAAGTAATTTTATTATTTCCCCCATGTCCCCTCACAACCTGACCATAAGGCCTCTGGTTGTGCCTGATACAAACAATATCAGGATTGAGGTGGAGAGCCGGGAGAAGTCCTACCTGTTGACCCTGGATTCGAGAACATATGTACTCGATGGTAAAGTCAGTCTATTGTTGAGAAAGGCCGATTTCAGCATTAAAACTCTCAGGATCAAGGGTGCTGCTTTTTATAATACCCTTAGAAACAAACTGATGTGGGGCGTTGATAAAAGAAATTAATTTTTTACATTTGTTAATATTAAGCCGAGTGATGGCAAGGCGAATACTACCATATCTGATCCTGCTCTTTTTTTGTCTCCCGCAAAACAGCGAGGCACAAAAATGGAAGTTAAGACGGTATGAAGGTTTGTTCGGAGTTGGTTTTTGTAACTATTTTGGTGATATCGGGGGTTCTGCCAGCAGTGATAATTTGTTCGGACTGAAAGACATCTCACTAAAAAGCACCCGTCCTTCGTTATATTTAGGAGTAAGGTATAAGATCATGCCCAATGTTGCGGTAAAAATGAACCTGATGTACGGATTTATTGCCGGGGATGATGAAGGGGGTAAGAACAACGACAGGGGATTCAAATTTTCCACCTCTATATTTGAGCCCAGTTTCCAGGCCGAATACTCCCTGATTTCTGAAGAACAAAGGCGCAGATCGAGTGCAATATTCAATAAAAAGGGAATGATGAATAATTATTCCCAAATCAACGTATATTTGTATGCCGGAATCGGGGGTGTTTTTTTTAATCCCAAGGTGAACGAGGCAATGCAGGCTTCTCCCAATTACGATCCCAACCATTCAACATTTGGGATTGTTTTTCCTGCGGGAGTTGGATTGAAATACATTATTAGTCAGAAGTGGTCTGTCGGAGCCGAATTTGGTGTGCGGTGGACCACAACGGATTATTTAGATGGATATACATCGCAGTTTTCAAAGGCGAATGACCTATACTATTTTGGAAATATACACGGGATATACAGAATCAGGACTTCAAGGGAGGGATTCCCAATCCTATTCCCAGGGAGGCAGAGGGGATTCCGTTAGAATTTCGCTTTACCCCCTGTTTATTTTCCTTCTTTTGTTTTTCGGTACCAAATTGTCTTCAGCACAAAGAAAATCCGATATTGGTCTTATCGGGGGCACTGCCTATTACCTTGGTGATGTGAACCATACAATACATTTTAATTCCCTTTCCCCTGCCGGGGGATTTATTTTCCGGTATAATTTTAATCCCCGTAACTCCATACGGTTCAATGCCGTTTATGCAACTCTGAAGGGAGATCCTGCCGATTTTGACCAGCCCTTTCCTGGTTCCCCCGGTCTGGCATTTAAAACCGGATTGGTAGATGTGGGAATAAGTACCGAGTTTAATTTCATGCCCTATAAGGCTGCAAAACTGAGAAAGGAAAGATATACCCCCTATGTCTCAGGAGGAATCAGCTATACTATTTTGTTCAGTGGGGGATATTCACCAGGTATAAACTTTGCTGGTGGCTTTAAATACAATATTACGACACGGATGAGTGGAGGCATTGAGTGGTCTTTTCACAAGACATTCAGTGATGAACTGGATGGTGTGCAGAATATTGGTTATGAAAATAATGTATTCTTTCACAATAAAGACTGGTATTCCATAGTTGGAATATTTGTTACCTATAAGATTTTTGACTGGGGAATCGATTGCGCAGCATATGAATAGACAGGTAGTAAGATATGGGAACTTCAAATAAAGAGCAGGTCGATCGCAACAAACTGCCAAAGCATATTGCCATAATTATGGATGGGAATGGAAGGTGGGCGAAAAAAAAGGGAAACGAGAGGATTTTTGGCCATAAGAATGGTGTGAAAGCCGTACGTGATACGGTAGAAGCTGCAGCTGAACTTGGTATTTCATTTCTTACACTCTATGCTTTTTCTACAGAGAACTGGAACAGGCCCAGGACGGAAATTGACGCCCTGATGTCATTGCTTGTCAGCACACTTGACAGTGAAACCAAAACTCTGATGGACAACAATATTCGTCTTATTACAATAGGGGATATGGAGAGCCTCCCATCAAGGGTCAGATCCAAAATGCAGAGAACTACTGAGAAAACTTCAGGAAACGACGGGATGAGACTGGTGCTTGCCCTTAGTTACAGTTCAAGATGGGAATTACTGGATGCGATGAAATCGCTGGCAAAAAAGATTGAATCAGGTGAACTGACCTCCAGGGATCTAAATTGTGATCTGATATCAAATAACCTGCAAACTAAGGATATCCCGGACCCGGAACTTTTAATCCGAACCAGTGGGGAATACCGTATTAGTAATTTTCTTCTCTGGCAGATTGCCTATGCCGAATTGTACTTTACAGATACTCTCTGGCCGGATTTCAGGAAAGAAGACCTTTATGCTGCGATTTGTAATTTTCAGAACAGGGAGCGGAGGTTTGGAAAAATAAGTGAACAAGTAATTTCATAAAGGGAAGATCAGTGTTTCAGAGATATTTACTCATAGCTTTAATTCTGTTTGCAGGAGCAATACAGGTATTCCCCCAGGACCTGGATTATGATAATCTACCGGTAATAGACTATGCCAATCCAAGGGAATATGAGATTGCCGAGATTACCGTATCCGGCATAGAATTTCTTCAACCCCAGGTATTGATTTCAATTTCCGGTATGCAGGTCGGAGATAAAATTAAAATACCGGGAGATGAAATCACAAAAGCGATTGAAAAATTCTGGGACCAGGGATTGTTTGCCGACGCAAAGATTTCAGCGCGAAAAGTTGAAGAAGGAAAGATATGGCTGGATATATATTTAAAGGAACAACCCCGTCTTTCAAGGCTCATTGTTGATGGACTCAAGAAAGGGGAAACCCAGGATCTTATGGAGACTCTCAATGTAAGGACCGGGAGCCAGGTTACAAAAGACCTTATAATTAATACAAGAAGGATCATTAAAGACCATTTCATTGAGAAAGGCTTTTACAATACCACCGTTGCTATAAACCAGGAGCAGGATACACTCCGTGCGAACAGCGTAAGGCTCCTTGTTACAGTAAATAAGAATGAGAGAATAAAAATCGATGATATCATTTTTGAGGGCAACCAGGTGTTCGATGACAAGAAACTAAGAAGGGTTCTGAAGAATACCAAGAAAGTTAACTGGAACATCTTTAAATCATCAAAATTTATCCGTAGCGATTACAAGGAGGATAAAGCCACGATGATTGATTTTTATAATGAAAACGGGTACAGGGATTTTAAGATCCTTGGCGATTCTCTGGTTTTCATTGAAGAAGAGGAAAGACTATTGCTGAAGGTGTTTATAACGGAAGGGATTAAATACTACTTCCGTGACATCAAGTGGATAGGGAACACAATCTATCCGGCCGGCATCCTTGGTGCTGTCATGGGTATAACCAAGGGAGATGTATTTGATCAGAGCCTTTTAAGTAAACGATTGGAAATAGATGAAGATGCTGTAAGCTCTCTATATCTGGATAACGGATATCTTTTCTTCTCGGTTGATCCGGTCGAAATAAGGGTTGAGGATGATTCTATTGATTTCGAAATGAGGGTCTACGAAGGGAAGCAGGCCACTATCAACAATATTATTATTTCCGGAAATACCAAAACCAATGAGCATGTTATCCGCCGTGAGATACGGACCAAACCCGGACAACTGTTCAGTAAATCAGATATAATCCGTACGGTAAGAGAACTTGCCCAGCTGGGGCATTTCGACCCTGAAAAAATTGAACCTATTCCTATTCCGAATCCTGCTGACGGAACGGTTGACATTGAGTACAAACTTGTCGAAAGAGCAAATGACCAGCTTGAAATTTCAGGTGGTTGGGGAGCCGGAATGCTTGTGGGAACCATTGGATTAAGATTCAGTAATTTCTCTGCACGTGAAGTATTCAATCCTAAGGCATGGCGGCCTATTCCCTCTGGAGATGGACAGACCCTGAGCCTTCGTGCCCAGTCGAATGGAAAGTATTACCAGAGCTATAATGCCACCTTCATTGAACCATGGTTTGGGGGTAAAAAGCCAAACTCTCTCGCCATCTCTGTTTTCCATTCCCTCATGAATAACTCCTATACGATCTGGGATGTGGGTTCCAGCAACATGAGAATCACAGGTGCTTCTGTGGGACTGGGAAGAAGGCTGACATGGCCGGATGACTTTTTTACAATTTACAACGAGATCAGCTTCCAGCAGTATAACCTGGATAACTGGACGGGGTACTTCCAGTTTACTGACGGGGCCTCAAATAACCTTAGTTTCAATACAACCCTGGCAAGAAAATCAATTGACCAGATGATTTATCCGCGCCGGGGTTCCGATTTTTCAATAAGTCTGCAGCTAACTCCGCCCTACTCAATGTTCAATGGAAAAGATTATGTAAATATGGACGCAGCCTCGAAATATCAATGGATTGAGTACCATAAATGGCTATTTAAAGCAGACTGGTATACAAGTTTGGCAGGAAATTTGGTATTAGCTACAAGAGCCCACTTTGGTTACCTGGGTCATTACAATGATGATCTGGGTCCATCGCCCTTCGAAGGATTTGATGTTGGGGGTGACGGGATGTCGGGATACAACCTTTACGGGTACGACATTATAGCCTTAAGGGGATATGAAAATGGTACTTTGACACCTAGGGTAAATGGAACAAAATCGGGTAATGTCTATACAAGGCTTTACATGGAATTGCGTTATCCCATCACACTGAATCCTTCTGCGACTGTTTATGTGCTGGGATTTCTTGAAGGGGGTAATTCATGGTACACCATCGATCAGTTCAATCCGTTTCTTGTTAAGAGATCGGCTGGTTTTGGCCTGAGGGCCTTCCTTCCGATGTTCGGCCTTCTCGGGATTGACTGGGCATATGGATTTGATCCCGTACCTGGATTTCCGGATGCTAACAAGAGCCAGTTCCATTTCACCATTGGACAGCAATTTTAGAACGTTTTCATAGATTTAGTTTGTTGAATATGAAAATTTAATAATGATGAAAAAGACTATTTCATTCTTAGGGATATTATTTCTTGCCACCGGATTAGGACTGGCACAGAAATATGCATTTGTGGATACGGAATACATACTGAACCGTATACCCTCTTATAAAGCTGCACAGGAGCAACTGGATAAACTGGCAAGCGACTGGCAGCTGGAGATTGAGACTTCTTATGGAGAAATCGATAAAATGTATAAGGATTTTCAGGCTGAGAAAGTACTCCTTACTGAAGAGATGAAAATCCGCAAGGAAGAGGAGATTATAAACCGTGAAACTGAGGTAAAGCAACTGCAACAAAAATATTTTGGCCGGGACGGCAGTCTTTTTACTAAGAGACAGGAATTAATCAAGCCAATCCAGGATGAAGTTTACAGAGCAGTAAAAGAGATAGCAGCCGAAGGAAATTATGCTGTGATTTTCGATACGGCATCAGGTGCTAACATGCTGTATACCAATGCAAAATACGATAAGAGCGACGATGTGCTTGAAAAACTCGGTTATAAGAATTAATTCATTATTTTTGTATCGCCAAATTCTAATATGTAATAATTGAAATCATGAAAAACATTATCAAACTCTTCCTTGTAGTAGTAATACTCATGGGAGGTTTAACAGTAAATGCACAGGAACTTAAATTCGGACATATAGATTCACGTGAATTATTAATGTCTATGCCCGAATCTGATTCCGCTCAGACTAAAATTCAAAAACTTGGGGAAGATTATCAGCAGCAGGTGGAAGAAATGCGGGTTGAGATGAACAAGAAGTACGACGATTATATTAACAATCAAGAGACCTGGACAGATCTTATCAAGCAAACCAAGGAAGCCGATCTACAGGATATGCAGCAACGCGTTGGACAATTCGAACAGATGGCACAACAAGATCTGCAAACTCAGCAGCAGGAAATGATGAGGCCCATTCTTGAAAAAGCCAATAATGCTGTTAAGGAAGTTGCACAGGAAAACGGCTTTATCTATATTTTTGATATTGGAAGCGGTAATCCCGTTTTCTGGTCAGACCAGAGTATAGATATCTTATCTTTAGTGAAGACAAAACTTGGTAATTAATATCGATAAATAACAGTAATAAGACCATCCTCATACCAGCGGATGGTCTTTCTTTTTAAACCTAATGAACCTTAGAGCTGACCAGCCTATAGGCATTTTTGATTCCGGTGTCGGGGGACTAACAGTAGCCCACGCAATAAAGGATATCCTGCCGCAGGAGAAAATCATATATTTTGGCGATACTTTCCATCTGCCATATGGTGACAAATCGAGTGACAGTGTTCGTTATTACTCCCGGAAAATATCAGATTTCCTTCTTGAGAAGTCCTGTAAAACAGTTCTGATCGCATGTAATACAGCCTCAGCCAGCGCCTTTAAGGAAGTAACCGAACATGTGGGTGACAGGGCAATAGTACTCAATGTGATTGATCCCGTCGTCACTCATTTGTGGTCCGGAGGCAGGAGTGGAAGAGTTGGTGTGATAGGGACTAAAGGAACTATTAACAGCGGGACTTACAAGGACAAGATCACCAGAGGAGCTCCGGCTACCGATGTAATTTCAAAAGCTACACCTCTGTTGGTTCCAATGATCGAAGAAGGATTTATTGAGGATGAAATAAGCAGCTCAATTATTAAAGCATACCTTGAGGATAAGCGTTTCGCAGGGATACATACTATGATCCTGGGATGTACCCATTATCCGATAATCCATAATCAGATCGAGAAATTCTTTAATCATGAAGTTGATATTATTGATTCCGGTCACCTTGTTGCAGCCAATTTAAAGAAGATATTAGAGGAAAGGAATCTGCTTAACCCTCTAAATGGCTCTGATAAACATGAGTTTTACGTATCCGATTATACAGAATTCTTCGATAGGATCTCCAGAATGTTCTTTGAAGAAGAGGTACACCTTGAAAAACTAGATTTCTGGACATGAAATTACAGGTAGTAATTCAGACACCTGCAGGTAACAATATGTTGAAGAATATAAATAAATGTTCATTCAACCTGTCTGAAAATACTTAATTTTACCATGAATACTACAAGGAATAATCGTTGGAAATTCATAGATTACAATTAAATGCATATAAAATTATTATATGCATTAATTTTTATATCTGCTTAACAATAAATATTTTATAACAGGGTATGGCAAAAAATGCTAAAGTTATCGAACTGGATGAAGTAGTTGTGAAGTTTGCCGGGGATTCAGGTGACGGGATGCAGCTAACTGGATCGCAATTCTCCGACACCTCTGCCTTTATTGGGAATGACCTTTCAACATTCCCTGATTATCCATCGGAGATCAGGGCCCCGGGAGGGACAATAGCCGGTGTTTCTGGATTTCAGGTACATATCGGACAGAAAGAGGTGCACTCACCCGGAGACCAGGCGGATGTACTGGTTGCTATGAATCCGGCTGCTTTGAAAGCCAACATGAGATGGATCAAGGATGGGGCAACCATAATTATCGATATTGATAATTTTGATAACAAGCATTACAAAAAAGCAGGCTATGTTGAGGATCCGCTGGGGGATGGCAGCCTGGAAGGGTACAATGTTGTAAAGGCACCTATTACTCATCTTACCCGTTCGACGGTAAAGGAGTTCGGACTTGATATCAAGACAGCTGACAAAACCAAAAACCAGTTTGTTGCCGGTCTTCTTTATTGGCTGTTCAACAGGGATATAAAGATCGGTGAGAATTTCCTGAAACGGAAGTTTAAAAACAAGCAGATGCTTGTTGATGCCAATATAAAGGTCTTGCGTGAAGGTTACAATTATGCAGAGACTATTGAGGCTATGACCACTACCTTCATGGTGAATCCAGCTAAGAAGAAGAAAGGGCTTTTTAGAAATATTACGGGAAACCAGGCTACTGCATGGGGACTTATTGCTGCCTCTGAGCGCTCGGGCAGACCTCTTTTTCTGGGTTCTTATCCCATAACTCCAGCAACGGAGATTCTTCAGGAACTTGCCAGCAGGAAACACCTGGGAGTTAAAACATTTCAGGCCGAGGATGAGATTGCCGGTATATCTGCTGCGATTGGAGCCAGTTATGCCGGTCATCTGGCAGCTACCTCAACTTCAGGACCCGGTCTGGCATTAAAGGGAGAATCCATCGGACTGGCAGTCATGACCGAGTTGCCACTGGTTATTATTAATGTACAAAGAGGCGGTCCCTCTACCGGACTGCCGACAAAAACGGAACAAGCGGATCTGATGCAGGCTTTGTATGGAAGAAGTGGAGAGAGTCCGGTTGTGGTAATGGCAGCCAGTACTCCTGCCGATTGTTTTCATTATACGTATATGGCAGCCAAGATCGCCATCGAACATATGACTCCTGTGATCCTTCTTACAGATGGTTATCTTGCCAATGGTTCTGAACTCTGGCATATACCGGATGTGAATGATTTGCCTGATATAAAGGTGCCCTATGTAAAAGAAAACGATCCGGATTATAAGCCATATTACAGAGATCCTGAATCCCTTGCCAGGTTCTGGGCCATGCCGGGACAGGAAGGTCTGCGGCATAAGGTTGGCGGATTGGAGAAGGAGGACATTAGTGGTGATATTTCGCACGACCCGCTGAACCATCATGTAATGGTGGAACTCAGAGAAGCCAAAGTAGAAAAGGTGGTTGATTATATTCCTGAACTGGAGATCCTCGGGAAGAATGATGCAGACCTGCTTGTGATCGGATGGGGAGGCTCATACGGTACCCTGCTGACGGCGGTAGAGGAACTACAGGAAGAGGGTGTAAGCCTCAGCCTTGCACATTTTAACTACATCAGACCCCTGCCGAAAAATACGGCGGATGTATTAAAAGGATTTAAGAAAAGAGTGGTCTGCGAGCAGAATCTCGGACAGTTTGCGGACTATATTACGATGAAACATCCCCAATTCGAATACCAGAGGTTTAATAAGGTACAGGGTTTACCCTTTATGATTTCGGAATTGAAACTAAAATTCAAAGAATTACTGGAGGAAATATAATGAGTGAAGAAAATTTGAATATTTGCGAATTGACCAAACAGGACTTTAAAGTAACAAATCCGGTAAAATGGTGCGCCGGATGCGGCGGACATTCAGTATTATCCACTGTCCAGAATGCTCTTCCGGAGACCTTGGTTAAAAAAGAGAATATCGTCTTCGTATCTGGGATAGGTTGCTCCTCGAGGTTTCCATATTATATCAATACTTATGGGGTCCATGGAATGCATGGAAGAGCCGCTCCAATAGCCTCCGGTATTAAGGTGGCTAATCCCAACCTGAGCGTGTGGGTGGTAACCGGAGACGGAGACATGCTGGCTATCGGAGGGAATCACTTTATTCATATCCTTCGGCGAAATATCAATGTGAACATCCTTCTCTTCAATAATAAAATCTATGGCCTGACCAAGGGACAGTATTCACCCACCACACCTCTGGGATCCGTTACCAAGACCTCACCTGAAGGGACCATAGAAAATCCGTTCAAACCCGGGGAACTTGCCATGGGAGCTCAGGGTACCTTCTTTGCAAGGGTTGTGGATACCGAACCTAAAATGATGAGAGAGGTCTTTAAGAAAGCCGCCGAGCATAAAGGGACCTCCACGGTTGAGATACTTCAGAATTGTATAATCTTTGCCAATGAAGTACACAAAGAAATCACCGGCAAAGAAGTCAGGAAGGAGCACCAGATCTATCTAAAACATGGTGAGCCAATGCTTTACGGAGAAAACAATGACAAAGGTCTTATCCTGGTAAAAGGGCGTTTGAAATCAGTCACTGTAGGTATGGATGGATACACCATGGACGATATCCTGGTACATGATGTTATGGACCCGGATGATACAGTCCACTATATGCTGGCCCGGATGTCACTGCCGGAATTGCCTGTTGCCATGGGAGTTATACGTGCCTGGGAAACAGGAGTCTTCGAAAGTATGCTGACAGACCAGGTAGAGCATGCCAAAAAGAACACAAAGATTACTAATGTAAATGAATTGCTCCGGTCAGGGAATACTTTCCAGGTTGATTAAGAGACCGGAGAACCAAAAATATGGCCGTCCCCCTACCGGGCCGGCCTTTTTTGAATCTGAAGCCCTATTCACCAATCCCCGGGCGGTTTATTTTTAGTAAATTTACTATGGTATTTGGGGTTTGAAAATGGCTAAGAAACACGATCAAAGAGAGGTTGACAGAATTATTGCCGAGAAAAAGGAGCGGCTGAAGGAACTGGCATGCATAAACCGGACTACACAGATACTAAAGGAAGGAAAATCACTCGACGAAACCCTGCGGAAAATTGCCCAGATCCTTCCCGATGCATGGCAATATCCGGAAAGAACTGTAGCACGTATACTGTTTGATGATCAGGAATACAGGTCACAGGATTTTACCAAAACCAGTTGGTGCCAGCAGCAGGATTTTCAGACATTCGGAGGCAAGAATGGGTTGATAGAGATCTACTACCTGCAAAAATTCAGGGATTATGATGAGGGTCCTTTCCTTAAAGAGGAAAGGGACCTGATAAGTAATCTGAGCAGTATTATATCCAATTTTATTGACAGCCTTGAGGCCAGAGAGGTCTTGCAGCAATCATTTGACCAGGAGATGATCAAGCCTGAGATTAGTGAGTTTAAGAAGCCTACGATAAGCTCCAGGCAACTGTTGCAGAAGTTCCTTAACAAACAAAACGCCAACAGGGATATCTTCCATGACCTGATGCCCTATAAGGTGAAGGAGATCCTTCTGGTGGCTACCCTGTACGATGCATACAGTATTGAGAAAGAAGGACATTTTTCTGAACATATCCTGGGTGAATACCATCAACTCAATCTGACATCCATGCCCAGGGTTACCGGGGTGTCATCATACGAGGAGGCGCTGGACCAACTTCAGTCAAAGCATTTCGATCTGGTAATTCTGATGATCGGAAGCGACCCTTCAACGCCTTTAAAGATAGGCAGCAAGGTTAAGAACAAATTCCCATATATCCCTATCTATGTCCTCCTGAACAATGACAGGGAGATAACCAGTTTCAGGAAAAACAAGGCAATAATTGATATTGTTGACAGGGTTTTTGTGTGGAACGGAGATAGCAAGATCTTCTTTGCCATGGTCAAACAGCTTGAAGACCAGGTTAATGCAGAAAATGACACAAAAATAGGTCTGGTAAAGGTCATTCTGATTGTTGAAGACTCCGAGAAGTACTATTCGAGATACCTTCCATTGCTCTACAGCAATGTAATGGAGCAGACAAAACGAATCATTGAGGATGTCAGCACGGATGACCTTTTTAAGGTACTGAGACTTCGGGCCCGGCCAAAGATCCTGTTAGCCACTACATTTGAACAGGCGATAGATATATTTGAAAAGTATAAGGAACATCTGCTTTGCCTGATAACAGATGTAAAATTTCCTAAGGCAGGAAAAATGGATGAAGAGGCAGGCTTTCAGCTTGTAAAGCAGGTCCGTGAACAATTAAAAGGTCTTCCGACGGTAATTCAATCATCTGACGTCCAAAATTCTCACAAAGCATTTGAACTGAAGTCGGTGTTTATAAATAAAAACTCCGAAACGTTGATGCAGGACATTGAGAGCTTTATAAAGCATCATCTTGGGTTTGGGAATTTTGTTTACAAGGACTCAAGTGGGAAGACCATTGCAGTTGCAAAAACGCTCAGGGAATTCGAAAACCATATCGATACAATTCCGGCTGATTCAATGATTTATCATGGTAAACGGAATCATTTTTCGCTATGGCTGATGGCAAGGGGTGAGATTAAAATTGCAAAGATGATCCATCCGGTAAATGTTACAGATTTTGAGGACCCCCAGGAATTCAGACAGTACCTTAAGTATGTAATCAGAAAATACAGGAACGAGACGAACATCGGACAGGTAATTCCTTTTGAAGAGGCTGCTATTCTGGATGAGACAAATATTGTCAGCCTTGGTACCGGTGCACTTGGAGGTAAGGGCAGGGGACTCGCATTTATCAATACCCTCATCTACAATCTTAACTTCACCGAGATCATTCCTGCTATTCATATAAGGACACCCATAACACTTGTAATTGGTACGGATGAGTTTGACCTTTTCATGGAGTCCAACCACCTGAACGACTTCGTTCATACATGTGAGGATTATCATGAGGTCAGAAAGGTATTTCTTGAAAGCCAGCTTAGCTATACCCTTGAGAAAAAACTCAGGGCCTTGCTGAAGCAGATGAAAAAACCAATTGCCATCCGTTCATCCAGCCTTTTGGAAGACAGTACAACACAGCCCTTCTCCGGTGTTTTTGCCACATACCTGTTGCCAAATAACCACCCGGATTTTAATATCCGGCTGAGACAGGCATCGGATGCCATCAAATTGGTTTATGCATCAATTTATTCCACAAATGCCCGCAGTTACTTCGAAGCCATAAATTTCAGACTTGATGATGAAAAGATGGCGGTCGTCATTCAGGAGGTTGTAGGAAACCCTTATAATGGTTGCTTCTATCCCCATATCTCGGGCACAGCTCAGTCCTATAATTATTATCCTGTAGCACATATGGAACCGGAAGACGGTTATGCTGTTTCAGCTGTGGGATTGGGGCAGTATGTTGTTGAAGGAGAGAGAGCATGGCGGTTTTCCCCTAAATACCCCAATGTCCAGAATAATTCCTCGAAGGATCAACTTAAAGGTTCACAGGTAAGTTTTTACGCAATAAATATGGAACCGAAAGACCTGAATCTGCTTGAGCACGGTCAGGATGCCGGGTTGATAAGGCTGGAAATCAGCGAAGCAGAAAAACACGGGACCCTTAAACACTGTGCCTCGGTTTATGATCAGGATAATGACAGGATTGTAGCAGGACTCGATATCCCTGGTCCCCGCATAGTTAACTTTGCCAATATCCTTCAGTATGAATATATACCTCTCGCCAAATCCCTGGATTTGATTCTGAATGTTGTTAAGGAAGCTATGGGAGCACCGGTTGAGATAGAATATGCAGTTGACCTGGAGAAAGATAAAGAGGGCAGGACATCGTTTGTTCTGCTTCAGATAAAGCCCCTTATCGGGGCCTTGGAAGATTTTATAATCGATCCTCTCGAACTGGATATGGACAGGGCACTTCTTTATGCAGAAAGAAGTATGGGTAACGGCAGGGTGGATGAGATCAGGGATATTATTTACGTAAAGCCTGAAAAATTCGATAAAACACGAACGAAGGAAATCATTCCTGAAATTGAAGCAATCAATGCAGAGATGGTCGAAAAGCAGCGCAAATATGTGCTTATCGGCCCCGGAAGATGGGGAACCCGTGACCGTTTTATAGGGATCCCGGTAGCATGGCCCCAGATTTCCAATGCAAAGGTGATCGTGGAAATGAGCCTGCCGGAATTCCCTCTTGATGCATCACTGGGGTCACATTTTTTTCACAATGTTACCTCAATGAATGTTGGGTATCTTTCAATTCAACATGACTCAAATACTGATTTCATTGACTGGGAGAAACTGAATTTGCAAAAGGTAATTTCCGACCGTGAATACATAAGGCATGTGGAATTTGAAGATGCCCTGACAATAATCATGGATGGTAAAAAAAGGACATCCTTGATAACATGGAATAACGCTGTACCAGTAGTAAAGCCAGCATGAGTCCTCTGAAAAAAATAACCACCACCATCGATTATGGTCACACCGCCTTTAAACTGCTAATGCAGAAACGGATTGGGAAGGTGCTATTGATCTGCAGTAATTATGATGCATTCATGCTTGAGGAGGATGGAAGGATTGATGAACAGATCTTCAATGAGTATGTATCCCTGAACCTTAGATATCCGCCTACATTCCTTCAGGCCTCATCTTCTACAGAAGCGTTCAGCATACTCGAGTCGAACCAGGTTGACCTGGTAATTGAGATGCTTAACATCGAGGACGTTGATCCGTTTAAACTTGCCAGGCAGATCAAGGCAAAAAATACTGAAATACCAATAGTTATCCTTACTCATTTCTCACGTGAGGTCACTGTAAGAATCCAGCATGAAGATCTGAGTGCAATTGATTATGTCTTTTCCTGGCTGGGAAATGCTGACCTGCTGCTGGCTATTATCAAGCTGATAGAAGATAAAATGAATGCCGAGCACGATGTTGAGATCGTTGGAGTACAGACCATTTTGCTGGTCGAGGACTCAGTTCGATTCATATCAAGCTACCTGCCTGTCCTCTATAAGGTTATACTGAACCAGGCCAAA
Source organism: Bacteroides sp. (assembly GCA_011053095.1). Classification (GTDB taxonomy): domain Bacteria; phylum Bacteroidota; class Bacteroidia; order Bacteroidales; family SM23-62; genus SM23-62. Next base: position 46,813 of record DRHS01000058.1, on the reverse strand, counting down.
GTATTTGCACTTGAGGCCCTGAACGAACATCAGCGGATGCTACGGATGAGAGGCAGACCTAAAGTACTATTGGCTTCAACATTAGATGATGCAGTTAAGCTTTTTCAGAAGTATAAATTCAATATGTTGGGTATTATCTCAGATGTGAATTTTAAAAGGAATGCTGACAGTGTGGAGAAAGGACAGATGGGACTTGAGTTTTTCAAACTGGTAAAATCAGAAGATAAATTCATGTCTTTCCTTCTTCAATCATCTGACGCTTCAATGGCTGCACAGGCCAGGAAACTGGGAATCGGATTTTTGCACAAATATTCCAAGAATCTTTCCCATGAGCTGACAGGTTATATTGTCAGGAATTTTGCCTTTGGTGATTTTATCTTCCGGGAACCGGGAACAATGAAAAAGGTGGGAAGAGCAAAAGACCTGCAGGCCCTTCAGCATGAGATCCTCAATATACCTGAATCTTCAATTGAATTACACAGCAGTAAAAATGATTTCTCGAAATGGCTGAATGCACGTGCAATCTTCCCAGTAGCCCAATTGTTCAAGCACCTCAGACTTGAAGATTTTGAGTCAACCGAAGACATGCGGAAATACCTCTTCGAATCCATCTCGAATTTCCGGATAAGTAAAGGCAGAGGGATTATTGCCAAATTTGACAAGGAAAAATTTGATAAGTATCTCCTGTTTACCAGGATAGGTGACGATTCAATCGGAGGTAAAGCACGCGGGCTCGCATTCATTAATTCCGTCATAGAGAAGCATCAAATTTTCAATAAATTCCCAGAGGTAGTAATTACCATCCCCCGGACCGTAGTCCTTTCAACCGATATATTCGATGAATATATGCTGAGCAATGAGCTTTACACGATTGCTCTCTCAGACCTTCCCGATGAAAAGATACTGAAGCATTTTCTCTCATCCAAATTACCTGGCTGGGTGATTCAGGACCTTAAGGCATTTGTCCATGTACTTGAGAATCCTGTGGCAGTACGCAGCTCGAGTAAGCTTGAGGACTCACACTACCAGCCTTTTGCAGGGATATATTCGACCTATATGATCCCATGCGACAGCGAGGACAGGCAACATATGGTGACCCTTCTTTCCCAGGCTATTAAATCGGTATACGCCTCTGTTTTCTATAAAAGCAGTAAGGCCTACATGACAGCAACCTCAAATGTCATCGACGAGGAGAAGATGGGGATTATCCTACAGGAAGTATGCGGCAACTCATACTCTGACAAATTCTATCCGACCCTTTCAGGGGTGGCACGTTCAATTAATTTTTATCCTATCGAGCCGGAAAAAGCTGAGGACGGCATTGCTGTCATTGCATATGGACTGGGAAAATACCTGATGGATGGTGGCAGGGGACTGAGGTTCTCCCCCAAATATCCTAAAAAAATACTCCAGCTTTCCTCTCCCGAACTGGTACTGAAGGACACTCAAAAGAGTTTCTTTGCTGTTAACCTTGATCCCAAAAGCTTTGTCCCGTCTGTCGATGATGGTGCGAACCTGTTCAAGGTACCCTTCAAGGATGCCGAAAAGGATGCCTCGTTCAAATTTGCAGCCTCGACCTATGACTTTGAGAATGAGATGATTCGGGATGGTGTTTATGGTACAGGGAAACGTGTGATCACATTCGCACCACTTCTGAATTATAACAAGATACCCCTGGCGGAGATCATTTCGGACCTTCTCCAGATCTGCCAGAAGGAAATGAACAATCCCATAGAAATTGAGTTTGCAGTTAATCTGGATACCCCTGCCGGGGAACCTGCCATATTTAACTTTCTGCAGGTCCGGCCAATCGTCCTGAATGATCAGTTTATCAATTTTAATCTGGATAATATTGTGATCGAGGAAACCATCGTATTCTCCGAGTCCGCACTGGGGAATGGTTCATTCCAGAATCTCCATGATATAGTCTATGTAAAACCATCAGCCTTTAATGCATCTCACTCCGAGAAAATTGCGGGGATGATAGAGAAGATTAACGATGGATTTACGGGGAATGGAACAAACTACATTCTTATAGGACCCGGCCGATGGGGATCAAGTGATCCATGGCTGGGAATACCTGCCAAATGGGCCCAGCTGTCAGCTGCAGGGGTGATTATTGAATCTGGACTCGAAAACTACCGGATAGATCCCAGCCAGGGCACCCATTTTTTCCAGAATATCACATCTTTCAGGATTGGTTATTTTACAATAAATCCATACATCAGAGATGGTTATCTCGATATAGAATTCCTTGATTCACTTCCTGCAGTAATAGAAAATGAATTTATCAGGCAGGTTCATTTTGAGGATCCTTTGAGAGTAGAAGTGGATGGAAAATCAAATAAGGGAGTTATCTATAAACCTTTAACTATCAGTAATAAACCTGACAAAAATCAGTGATTTAAAGCATACTGTATTTTTTGATAAGGTTGCAATATAAAAGTATTTTTAACACAGAATTTAAATACCAAATATGAACGTTGACATTAAAATGGTTGACCTGGGAAAAAAGCATCCGGGTGAACAGGAATATCTCCAGGCTGTAAGAGAGGTTCTCGAGTCTATTGAAGAAGTATACAATTCAAATCCCCAGTTCGAGGCAGCCGGCATCATTGACCGCATCGTTGAACCTGACCGGATACTCATGTTCAAAGTACCATGGGAAGATGACCAGGGGATAGTACATGTAAACCTCGGTTACCGGGTCCAGTTCAATAATGCTATTGGTCCTTATAAAGGAGGACTTCGCTTCCACCCCAGTGTCAACTTAAGCATACTCAAGTTCCTTGGCTTTGAGCAGATCTTCAAGAATGCACTTACCACTCTTCCGATGGGGGGTGCAAAAGGCGGCTCTGATTTTAATCCCAAAGGAAAATCAAATTCAGAGATCATGCGTTTTGCACAGTCCTTCATGCTGGAATTATGGAAAGTCATTGGTCCCTCAACAGATGTCCCTGCCGGAGATATCGGAGTCGGCACCAGGGAGATTGGATTCTTATACGGAATGTATCGTAAGTTGGCCCGGGAAAATACCGGTGTCCTGACAGGAAAGGGTATAAACTGGGGAGGAAGCCTGATCCGTCCCGAGGCTACAGGGTTCGGATGTGTGTACTTCGCAAAGGAAATGCTGGCCACGAAGGGTGAAAGTTTTGAAGGCAAGACCGTCGCAGTCAGTGGATTCGGAAACGTCGCCTGGGGTGCAGTATCCAAGATCAACGAGCTCGGGGGCAAGGTAGTAACCCTCTCAGGACCGGATGGCTATGTGCATGACCCGGAGGGCATATCAGGAGAGAAGATCAACTATATGCTTGAATTGAGGGCCTCAAACGAGGATGTAATAAAACCATACTCATACGATTTCAACAGCGCGAAGTTCGTTCCTGGCAAGCATCCTTGGGAAGTTGAATGCGATATAGCCATGCCATGTGCCACGGAGAATGAACTGAACGAGGAGGACGCCAAGACCCTGATAAAAAATGGCTGTATCTGTGTTTGTGAAGGTGCTAATATGCCCTGCACACCTGAAGCCATTGAAGCCTTCCAGGAAAACAAGGTTCTGTATGCGCCCGGAAAGGCAGCAAATGCAGGTGGTGTTGCTACCTCGGGACTCGAAATGTCACAGAACAGTATGAAGTTGAACTGGCAGCGGAATGAAGTTGACAAAAGACTTCATGAAATCATGGAAAACATTCATGTTGCATGTGTAGAGCATGGAACAGAAGATGACGGTTACGTGAACTATGTAAAGGGTGCAAATATTGCCGGTTTTATGAAGGTAGCCAATGCGATGCTGGACCAGGGAGTGATCTAGTTTCGCCAAATGACCAGAATCCTGTTGTAGATTTCAGGTTATTCCCCTGTCTGAAGCAGAAACTCTTTGAAATCAGAAAACCCGGTTGAAAGAGGGATACTGACTTTTTCCTTAGATGATGCCTCCAGCAGATTCTCTGGAATCTCAACAGAGGAATTTATAACTCCTTCTACCGTCTGGCTGAATTTTCCGGGATGGGCGGTTTCGAAAAACACTCCCGGGGTACCAACATCTTTTGGTGAATGCTGATTCAGAGCACGGTAGCCAGCTGCTCCATGCGGATCAAGGAGGTATCCCGTTCTTGTGTACACATCCCCCATAGTCTCTCTCAGTTCATTATCCGTATAGGCATATGCACTCATGGCATCGCAGATTGCCTCATGGGAGTGACCATAAAGATCAAGGATCCTGTCAAAATTGCTTGGATTCCCGACGTCCATGGCATTGGCTATGGTTGGAATGGATGGACGGGGTGTAAACACACCGGTTTTCATATACCCGGGAACAACATCGTTAACATTGGTAGCAACGATATAATGTTTTACCGGCAATCCCATTCTTCCGGCTATCAGACCGGCGGTAAGGTTGCCGAAATTGCCGCTTGGGACCGAAACATAAAATTCGTTTTTGGCCTGACTTCCGGCAACGGAATGTGGTAATCTTGCCCAGGCATTAAAATAATAGAATGACTGTGGAAGGAATCGTGCAAGGTTGATTGAATTTGCTGATGTAAGGATTAAGCTATCATTAAGATTTTTATCCTGAAAGGCTGATTTTACCATTCTCTGGCAATCGTCGAATGTTCCTGAAATCTCAAGGGCAGTGATATTTCCACCCAGGGTTGTGAGTTGCTTTTCCTGGAGTTGGCTTACACCCCCGGAAGGATAGAGTATAAATACCCTTACTCCATCTACCTCCCGGAAACCATTTGCAACTGCAGATCCTGTATCTCCGGATGTTGCAACAAGGACATTGATCTTTCGGTCCATACCTTTTGTGAAATGCCCCAGCATTCTTGCCATGAACCGAGCACCGACATCCTTGAATGCCAGGGTCGGACCATGGAATAACTCAAGTGAATAGACCCCCTTTTCAACTTCAATCAGGGGAGTGTCGAAACTGATAGCGGCATCTGTGATCTCGAGAATTTCATCCTCTGAAAGGTCCTCTCCAAAAAGGTTTATGGCTATTTCTCCCGAGATCTCTTTGAAATCCTTTTTTCTGAAGGAAAGAATCTGATCTTCGGGAAGTAGCTTGATTCTCTCCGGCATATAGAGTCCACCATCCGGCGCAAGTCCCCTGAGCACCGCCTCTCTCAGTGATTGTTTCAGCTTTTTATCCCCTGTACTATAGTAGTTCATTACGTTTCTGTCCGTTCTGCCTTCATTCGGACGAAGGCTGATATTATTCTTCCAACAGGACTTTCATACCCTTCATGTTAACCATTGAAACATATACTTTGCTGCCGATGCGGGCTTCACTATATACTGATTCCATTGCTTTACCAATCTGTTCAGCAGTATCTTTGTTCTCGCTTAGTGCAAAGAGTGACGGTCCTGATCCGGAAATACTACACCCAAGTGCACCTGTATTCATTGCTGCTTTTTTTACACGATCGTATTCAGGGATGAGGAAGGAGCGGATAGGCTCAGCAATAACATCATGCATTGAATCGCGGATAAGCCTGAAATTTCCGGTAATAAGTCCCGTTACAAGTCCCGCCACGTTCCCGCATTGGGTTATGGCCGTTTTAAGGGGTACGCTTGTTTTAAGGATCTTACGGCTATCCGCAGTCGCAATGGATATTTCGGGGTGAACAACGCTGCAGTATAGTCCATCCGGACTTGGTATCCCAAGAATGTCAAGTGGCTCATAGCTTCTGACAAGCACGAAACCCCCGAGAATAGCAGGTGCTACATTATCAGCATGTGCTGATCCACTGGCAACTTCCTCGCCTTTCATTGCAAAGGGCACCAGATCAGCCTCTGTATAAGGCTTCTCCAGCAATAGATTGGCTGCAAAAACTGCTCCTGCAGAACTGGCAGCGCTCGATCCAATACCGCTGCCTGCCGGAATCTTTTGTTTGAAGGTAAGATGGAATTTCTCATTACTGTTCAGGGAGCTGAGGAATGCATCCAGAGCGACAGTGGCAACATTTTTTTCAGGATTCAGTGGCAGGTCTATTTCTGAATCGTTCTGAATAATGTGTTTTTTCTCCGTAGTCCTTTCAAGACATATTATATCTCCGGGGGCATCAAGGGCAAAGCCAAGAATATCGAAACCGGGTCCGACATTGGCCACAGTAGCCGGACAGAATATCTCTACTTTTTTCACCATCTGTTTTAAATGTTCGCGATCCGGATAACATCCGCAAACATACCCGCAGCCGTAACCTCAGCTCCGGCTCCATAACCCTTGATGATCATTGGATGTTCGCGGTATCTCTCTGTTGTGATCATAATGATATTATTGCTTCCTTCAAGAGGGAATAGTGGATGGTCCATGCCAACAGCGGCAAGTTGTACGGATGCTTTTCCGTTTTTAAGGCGCGCTACGAACCTCCACTTTTTATTCTGCTTCTCAAGAGCAAGCCGCTTTTTCTCAAACTCCTCATCGTAATTTCTGACGGTCTTCCAGAAATCATCCAGGCTACCCTTAAAACAATCTTCGGGTAAAATGGGACTTACTTTTACATCTTTTTCCTCTATCCTGTATCCCGCTTCCCTTGAAAGGATAATGAGTTTTCTTATCACATCAATTCCACTTAGATCAATACGCGGGTCCGGCTCAGAAAATCCCAGTTCTTTTGCCTGTAGGATAACATCACTTAGTTTATTATCACTATCAATGGTATTGAAAATATAGTTTAGGGTACCTGAGACAACAGCTTCCAGTTCAATGATCTTGTCTCCGCTGTGAATCAGATCATTAATTGTGTTTATAATTGGAAGTCCCGCTCCAACATTGGTTTCATATATGAATTTAACGTCCCGTGATTGTGCCGTGTTCTTCAGATCCCGGTAAGCGTCATAAGCCGAAGAACAAGCTATTTTGTTCGCGGTCACAACCGAAACGTAATTATTGAATAATTCTTTATATGTTTCCGACACTTCTGCCGATGATGTGCAATCTATAAATACACTGTTACGCAGATTCAGAGCTGAGATTTGCCTTATATAATCGCTGAGATTTGCTTTGAGACCCTCACTCAATAGCTCGGTATATTGCTCTATATCAATCCCTTCCTGATTGATGAGCATTTTTCTCGAGTTGGTCAGACCAATAAGGTTTATTTTAAGCCTGTGATTGATAAGCAGCTTTTCCTGTTGTGCCCTGACCTGTTCCAAAAGGCTTGATCCTACAGTACCCACGCCTGCAAAGAAAAGGTGTAGTTCTTTGTAATGGGAAAGAAAAAATCCTTCATGGATCACATTCAGGGCTTTTCGAAGTGATGCATGGCTGATTACAACTGAGATGTTCAATTCTGAGGAACCCTGCGCTATCCCGATTACATTAACCCCGTTTCTTCCGAGAGACTGGAACAGTTTGGCAGATATACCCGGGGTATGCCTCATTTTTTCACCTACAATGGCTATGATGGAAAGTTCCCGTTCAACCAGGACCCTGATCGAATGCAGATTATCGATCTCATGCATAAACTCCTCCTGAATAGCCTGTTCAGCATCCCTGATACTGTCTGGGTGTATTGCAAAACTGATGGAGTATTCAGATGATGCCTGGGTAATCAGGATAATATTAATATTCCGTTTTGCGAGCGCACCGAAAAGCCGCATGGAAGTTCCGGTTACCCCCACCATTCCAGATCCCTGCAATGTTATAAGATCAATCTTGTCGATAGAGGAGATGCCTTTGATAGGTGACTGGTTCTGTTTCCTTTCCTGTCCCCCTATCAGCGTACCCTTCTTTTCGGGTGAAAAGGTGTTTTTAATATGTATCCGGATTCTTTTTTCAAGAACCGGTTGTATTGTTGGTGTATACAATACCCTGGCTCCAAAATGGGACAGCTCCATTGCTTCTGCGTAGCTGAGCGACTCAATTGCATAGGCCTTATTTACCTTGCGTGGATCAGCGGTCATGAAACCATCAACATCAGTCCATATTTCCAGGACGCTAACATCCAGGGCTGCTGCGAGGATGGCAGCTGTATAATCAGAGCCTCCCCGTCCAAGGGTCGTGGTTTCACCCGAATCATTGCTGGCGATGAATCCGGGTACAATGGCATATTTCTGAAGAGATTTAAAATGTTCCTTTATCAGAGGGGTGCTCAGGTTGAAGAGGACATTAGCCTTTCCGAAATTATTATCTGTCTTAATAAGGTCCCTGATCTCAACCAGGTATGCTTTGTTTATCTTCAGCGATATGATAAAGGCAGATAGCCTTTCCCCGAAGCTTGAAATTGCATCCTGTGTTTTGCGGGTCAGATCCTGAAGAAGGTATACCCCATAAAGTGTTTCCTCCAATTCATTAATCAAAACTTTTATGCCTGCGAGTATATTGCTTTGCTGGTTTACCGGAAAAAGTTCCTTAACAGCATCATAATGCCTGTTTTCTATCTCAATAAGCAGTTTCTTATAAGCTTCATCACGCTTACAGGCCATCTGGCTGACTTGTTCCAGCTGGTCGGTTATCCCCTGAAATGCAGATACTACTATTATACCCGGTCCTGTTTGACCCTCAACAATCTTTTTTACTCCCAGGACCCGATCAGGTGTGCCGACTGAGGATCCGCCAAATTTTAATACCTTCATGAAAACAATCTTAAAGCAGCAGTCTGCTGTGGGTTATAATCTATTACAGAACAGCAAAAATAACTAAAAGGATGACACGATTTGCAGATCGATCCTTAAAAGAATGATCTTGCGATATAATTTCCTTCTCCAATCATATTCATTTTATACTTATATTTAATTGCTGTATATTAACACCAAACCAGGAAACTCATGAATAAAAGAACCGTAAAATTATTATCATCAACAGTTATATTCAGCCTTCTGTTGGTCGGCTTTGTTTTAAATACTGCATTCAGTAAAAAAACAGAGAGGGATTATTATCAGATTAAAATCTATACCATTGAGAACGAATCTCAGGAAAAACGCATGGATGACTATCTTAAAAATGCTTTTATCCCTGCAATGCACCGGGCTGGAATAGCCGGGGTCGGGGTATTTAAACCAAGAGAAGGAGAAGAACTGTCAGGTAAGCGAATCTTTGTTCTGATTCCCTATAAGGATGCCGGAGAATTTGCCGGGATTCCCGGGATACTCGATAAGGATGCAAAGTACCTGAAGGATGGTAAGGAGTATATTGAAGCAGCCCATGACAATGCACCTTATCAGAGGATTGAAAGCATACTTCTGCGGTCTTTTAGTGCAACGCCGGCATTTCATGTGCCTGAGTACTCTACATCCCCGTCTGAAAGGATATATGAATTAAGGAGTTACCAGGGGGCAACTGAAAGATATTATGAAAGGAAGGTAGAGATGTTTAATGTAGGTGAAGCTGATCTGTTTATCAAGCTTGGATTTCAACCAATATTATTCGGAGAGGTTATTTCCGGGCCTGACATGCCAAACCTGATGTATCTTACTACATACTCAGACACTGCCTCACACGTGGATCATTGGAATGCTTTCAGAGATTCTGAAGAATGGACGAAAATGAAGACGATTGAGAAGTATAAGAATACAGTATCTGGTTCTGATAAGTATCTGTTATACCCCTCTGATTATTCTGATTTTTAAGCGCTGGAAGTAGGCACTTCCCTGTTGACCTTTTTGATCAGTCCCTGAAGAACCTTCCCGGGTCCTGCCTCGGTAAATGAGGATGCACCATCACGCAACATATTCTTAACGGTCTGGGTCCACCGCACCGGCGCTGTCAGCTGTGCGACAAGGTTTTTCCTGATAATTTCCGGATCGGAAGTTGGTTCTGCATTTACATTCTGATATACAGGACATACCGGAATATCGAAGGATGTAGATACAATTGCAGCTTCAAGTTCTTGTCGTGCAGGTTCCATAAGCGGGGAATGAAATGCTCCGCCTACGCTCAGCTTGATAGCCCTTTTTGCACCCATTTCAGAAAGTTTTTCAACTGCTCTGTCAATTCCGGGGATGGAGCCCGAAATAACAATCTGACCGGGACTGTTGTAATTGGCTGGTACGACTATATCCTCAATGCCGGCACATACTTCTTCAACTACCTGGTCTTCCATGCCGATTATGGCGGCCATAGTGGAGGGTTCCGCTTCACATGCTTTTTGCATGGCATGGGCACGCTGTGCAACAAGACGGAGTCCGTTATCAAAGGAGAGAGCCTTATTGGCAACCAGAGAAGAGAACTCACCAAGTGAATGTCCGGCAACCATTTCAGGTCTAAAATCATCAATCATACTTACCAGGATGACTGATTGCAGGAAGATGGCCGGTTGAGTGACTTTTGTCTGGCGTAGGTCTTCTTCGGTGCCGTCAAACATCAGCCTGGTTATATTGAATCCGAGGATATCATTGGCCTCTTCAAAAAGGGCTTTGGCACCTTCAAATTGTTCGTAAAGCTCCTTACCCATTCCGGGATGTTGGGCGCCCTGTCCGGGGAAAATATATGCTTTCATTTCACTGTCAATTATATCAGATTCGTGCCGATGAGGCTTATGAATTCCTGGCGGGTGCTGGCCTTGTTAAGGAATTCGCCCGTAAAGGCCGAAGTTGTGGTAACCGAGTTTTGTTTCTGTATACCGCGCATTACCATACAAAGGTGTTTGGCCTCTATAACAACTGCAACACCCAGCGGGTTCAAGGTATTCTGAAGGCAATCCCGTATTTGCATTGTCAGCCTTTCCTGCACCTGCAACCTTCGGGCAAAGGCTTCCACCACCCGTGCAATTTTACTTAATCCGGTTATATATCCATTGGGTATGTATGCAACGTGGGCTTTTCCAAGGAATGGGATAAGATGATGCTCACAAAGTGAGAACAGATCGATGTCCTTTACAATTACCATCTCCTGGTAATCTTCCTTGAATTTGGCTGAGTTGACAATTTCTTCGGGCTTGATGCCATATCCCTGGGTAAGGAACTGCATTGCCTTTGCAACCCTCACAGGTGTATGTTCCAGACCTTCTCTGTCTGCATCCTCACCCAGAGTGTCAATTATGTCCCTGTAGATACGGGTAAGTTTCTCAGTCTTTTTATCATCAAATTTATCGACCCGGTCGTATCCTTCATTACCAGAGGTTCCCAGTCCGTTGTTGATTATATCCATGATTAATAATCTTAAGATCCAAAGTATTCTACAAAATTGTTCTCGGTCTCCTCAAGTTTTATGCTGTGAAGTTCAACTTCAAGTTTGCGTGTTTCCGGTTCAAGCTCTTCCCAGATTGAGATTGCGATATTTTCAGTTGAGGCGATCTTATCTTTTAAAAAATCAACTTCGAGGTTAAGATTCCTGTGGTCGAGCCTCTCAATGATCTTTTCCCGTATTATTTTACTGAGTATTTTTAAATCGACAACATATCCAAGTTCGGGTTTAATTTCTCCCTTCACCGTTACAAGAAGAATGTAATTATGTCCGTGCCAGTTAGGGTTTGCGCATTTTCCGTAAACCTGGCTGTTCTTTTCATCCGTCCAGTCCGGCCGGAATAATCTGTGGGCTGCATTAAATCTTTCTCTTCTTGTTAAATAGATCATGCCATGTGATTTGGAATTGTAAATTGAGTCATTTTCAGGCTTTTTTCCAAAATCTATTTATTTTTATGATACAAAAATTATGAACTATGACACATGATCAAGCCTGGGAGCACCTGAACAGATATGTAAAAAACGAGAAAATGATTTATCATTCGCTTTCTTCAGAAGCAGTCTTGCGAGCCCTGGCAAGGAGGTTGGGGAGGGATGAGGAGAAATGGGGACTCGCTGGCTTGCTGCATGATATTGATGTGGAGGTTACCGATGCGGATCCTTTGTCTCATGCCCTGAAGGCGGAAGAGCTGCTTGCTGAATTCAACCTTGATGAAGATATCCTGGATGCCATCCGGATGCATAACGAAATGGCAACTGGAAAGCCGCGCAGTAATGAGTTTCAATTCGCACTGGCTGCCGGTGAGACAATAACCGGACTTATATATGCTACGGCTCTTGTTTACCCAGATAAAAAGATTGCCCTTGTCAAGCCAAAGTCCATTGTTAAGCGAATGAAGGAAAAGGCTTTCGCGGCTTCGGTTAGCCGGGAGAATATTCTGGAGTGTGAAAAGTTAGGGCTCAGTCTGCAGGAATTTGCAGAAATCAGCCTGGATGCTATGAAAGGGATAGGAGAGGATATAGGCCTTTAATGCAGATGTCACGGGCAAAATTGATCAGGACATCAAATCAATTCTGACGGATGGAATTCAGGATCTGATAGGCGATGAGCCTGTCGTATCGGGAAGTGTTGGTTGACAGGTAAACATATACCACATAATCATTCTCTGCCTCATAAAAACTCCCTTCGAGGAAGGCTGCATCGGGAAATTTCGAGTCATCTCTGATAAATACATATTCGTAATTATAATATCCCTGCTTCATGAGAAGGTTTAGTTCGTAAGTTTTCGTCCCGAAATTGTACTTCATCTTGTTAATATCATTGAATTCCCAGTTGTTCAGTGCCCCGGAAACATAGAGGTTCCCGTCAACATAGGGTACATCCATAGGCAAGGAGAAATGCACATGAACATAGTCAGACTCCGTATCCCGGTTGACTCCTTCCTGTACTTCGATGTAAAATCTCCCGTTCAGGTCTTCCCGGTAAAAGTACCTGGCATTATATCGGGTTGCATCCGGATAAAGGAATACATGATAACGGGGTGGCTGGTAGTCAATTTTTTGTACCATCTCAGCCATATACCTCATACTTTTGATGTCGATGTACCTGTATTCGTTCCCTGCCTTGAATATATTTTCTGAGGTATGGTTGTAGTCAAGTTCGTCTCCACGGACAAAAAGAGGTTTCAGTGTCCGGATCGACATGTTCCAGCGGTTATTCTGTTGTATGGTTACCTTTATTTCTGAGTAGGGATCATTTACGCTCAGAGATCCCAGGAGGACACTGAAATTAACCTGTTGCCCGTCGTCGCGGTAAGGGTCGGACACTGGTCTTGATGCTCTGCCTTTAATACTGGCAAGTGATTCGGATACGGAAAACCGCCTTACCAGGACCGGGTTATCAACATCATAGTCCTCAAAAACCTTTATTACATAATTACCGGACAACAGAATCCGGGCGTCCTCATTTGGAAGGGCTACTTTGTAATGCACATAATTTACATAGGTATTGAAAGACAGTGCATAATCCTGTATTGGCTGCTGGGCAAATCCTGACATATACTCATCAGTTGCCAGTCCGGATGGATACCAGTCTGCGTCACAATGCTCTATGGTCCAGGAATAGTTTTTAATCTGGTTGGTAAGGTCATCAAAGCTCAGGCTTAGCCGGTCGAGTGTATTCATCTCAATTATTGGATAAGAGAGGTCCCATCCGGTACGATGGAACTGTACCGACTTAATACTTTCCCGGTAGATCTTATCAGCATAGAAATTTTCCTGCCCTGAAATCCCCTTTATTAAAAACAGCAGAATAAATGTGGTGAAAAACCCGACTCTATTTAGATTGAGAATAAGTTTCAACATTTGTTTCATTTAATGTTTGATAACACCCGGTATAAAGTAACTCTACAATCATCTATATCTCAGTATATTAATAGTTTTGCATGCAAGAAAATATGGAACTGTGCTCATGCGGACTAATCTTGCAGGATTTCTAAAAATACCTATTTTTGTCAAACGAAATTTCCTAATCAAATATTATTCCATGTCCAAGGTAATTAAGATCAAAAAAGGTCTTGATATCAAACTTAAAGGAACAGCCGAAAAAATAATTTCGCAAGCAGAACCTTCCTCTTTCTACGCCGTCAAGCCAATCGATTTTCCGGGGATCACTCCCAAGCTAGCTGCCAGAGCAGATGATAAGGTAAAAGTTGGTTCTGTTCTTTTCTTTGATAAACTCAGACCCGAAATCAAATTCACATCACCTGTCAGTGGTGTGGTACAAGCCGTTAACCGAGGCGAAAGGCGACGAATTCTGGAAGTTATTGTCGAGTCAGACGGAAAGAATGAATCCATTGATTTTAAAGCTGGCGATCCTGGTGCGATGAGTCCTCAGGAGGTAAAGCAAAAGATTCTTGATGCGGGACTATGGCCTGCAATCAGGCAGCGTCCCTATAATGTCATCGCAAGGCCGGACAGTGAACCCAAGGCAATATTTATATCCGGATTTGATTCAGCTCCGCTGGCTCCGGACATGGATTTTATTGTAAAAGGCCAGAACAATTCATTTCAGAGGGGGATTGATGTGCTGAAAAAACTGACAAAGGGAGAAGTCCATCTCTCATTAAATTCAGCATATCCGCCTTCAGATGTTTTCACTGGAGCCAAAGGGGTGAACATTCATTATTTTAATGGACCGCATCCGGCAGGAGTTCCGGGTATACAGATTCACCATATTGACCCGATCAATAAAGGAGAAGTTGCCTGGTATATTAATCCCCAGGAGGTGATTATGATAGGCCGGCTATTTGAAACCGGCAAATACAATACAACTAAAATTATTGCCCTTACAGGTTCAGAGGTCAAGAAACCGCTGTATTATAAGGTTACAGGAGGCACCTCAATAGAGGCTCTCATTAAAGATAATTTGAAAGGGAGCAATCTGAGGTATATCAGCGGGAATGCCCTTACAGGAAGCCGGATAAATAAGATAGGATTTTTAGGATATTACGACAGTCAGTTGACTGTGATTCCCGAGGGTGACCATTATGAAATGTTTGGCTGGGTCCTTCCCGGTCTGAAGAAATTCAGCCTGTCACATAGTTATCCCACATGGCTGATGCCAGGAAAGGAATACCGTATTGATACCAACCTCAAAGGTGGGGTGAGGCCATTTGTCCTGACAGGAGATTACGAAAAAGTCTTTCCAATGGATATTTATCCCATGCAGCTCCTAAAGGCAATCATCGTTGAGGATATTGAAAAAATGGAAGCTCTGGGCATATATGAGATTGGGGAAGATGATTTTGCTCTTTGTGAATTTGTATGTGCATCGAAAATAGAGATTCAATCCATTGTAAGACAGGGTCTTGATCTGATGATTAAGGAACTTGAATAAAAATTGAACGAAAATCATCCCATAGAATATGAATTCAATTAGAAGGTTTGTCGACAAGATCAAACCAAATTTTGAGAAAGGAGGAAAATTCCCATTCCTCCTATCCACGTTTGAGGCTTTTGAGACTTTTCTTTTTGTACCTAATATAGTTACAAAAAAAGGATCACATATCCGGGACGCCATGGATATGAAAAGGACCATGATCGTTGTGGTTATAGCCTTGGTTCCTGCACTCATGTTTGGAATGTGGAACGGCGGGTACCAGAATTCCCTTGCTCTGGGAATTGAAAGAACCCTGCTCGAGAATTTCTGGTTTGGCTTTTTAAGGATCTTTCCGATACTGGTAGTATCCTATGTTGTGGGACTGGGTACTGAATTTATTTTTGCCCAGATTCGAAATCATGAGGTTGCAGAAGGTTACCTGGTTTCGGGTATACTTATTCCAATGGTCTTACCCATAGACACGCCACTCTGGATGGTAGCGGTTGCCACCATCTTTGCTGTGGTTATTGGCAAGGAGGTATTTGGCGGTGTAGGAATGAACATCCTGAATCCTGCCCTGACGGCAAGAGCCTTCCTGTTTTTTGCGTATCCAACCTATATGTCCGGTGATTTTGTCTGGATCAAGGGACTGATGAAGGGAGAAGGCATTGTTGACGGTTTCAGCGGTGCTACTGCACTGGGACAGGCAGCCATCAATGAACCCCTGCTGAATACCAGCGGTAATACTATGAGCGGTATGGACATGTTCATGGGGACCATCCCCGGTTCAATCGGAGAGACTTCCACCATTGCCATATTAATTGGCGCGATATTCCTTATATATACAGGAGTTGGTAGCTGGAAAATCATTTTTTCCGTATTTGCGGGAGGTGCAGCTATGGGACTCCTTCTGAATTTATTTGGAGGCAATGCCCTGATGGAAATCCCATTCTGGCAACACCTGATGCTGGGTGGATTTGCCTTCGGGGCAGTCTTTATGGCAACCGATCCGGTAAGCGCTTCCCAGACTGACAGGGGTAAGTGGATCTACGGTTTCCTTATCGGTGTGCTGGCCATTATAATCAGGGTTCTGAACCCCGCTTTCCCGGAAGGGGTTATGCTTGCCATTCTACTGATGAATGTTTTCGCACCTCTGATTGACCATTATGTGATTGAAGCACATATCAAGAGACGTCTAAAAAGAGCCAAAGTAAGTACAAACGCTAACAGTATATAAGCAATGAAGAGCTACAGCAATACATACATCTTCATCTTCGCCACGGTCATGGTGATAATCGTGGCTACACTTCTGACATTTGTTGCCGAAACACTCCGGCCCTACCAGGAGAAAAATGTGGAAGTAGAGAAGAAACTGGATATCCTGCGTTCTGTGGGACTCGCAGCTGAGGTTGGTGAGGTAGATAGTAAAAGCCTTTATGTGGAGAAAGAATACGCCGAAAACATCACCAAAAGCCTTGTGATCAATATGGATGGTGAAATTAATGAAGATGTTGATGCCTTTACGGTTAACCTTAAAGTGGAACTGGCAAAGGCACCGGAAGATAGAATGCTTCCGATCTTTATCTATACAGCCCCTGATGGTCAGGATGTTGTCATTATTCCCCTTCAGGGGAAAGGTTTATGGGGACCTATCTGGGGATATGTTTCTTTTGAGCAGGATATGAACACGATTTTTGGGGCCATTTTTGCACATGCCAAGGAAACCCCCGGACTTGGAGCTGAGATATCAGAAGACTTTTTCCATGAGCAATTCTCCGGGAAAAAGATTTTTGACGAGGGGGAAAAGTTTACCTCTATTAAGGTATTGAAAGGGGGAACAAGCCCGGACGATCCGCATGCAGTTGACGCCATCTCAGGTGGAACCATTACATCCGTGGCTCTCGAAGAGATGCTGTATGATTGCCTTGGGAATTATGAATTGTATTTCAAAAATAAAAGTATAAGCCATGAGTGAGAGAGAACCCCTGTTTTCGAGCAAAAATATGAAATTGCTCAGGGACCCACTGAATGATAGCAACCCGATTACCGTCCAGGTACTTGGAATATGTTCAGCACTTGCCGTAACAGTAAAACTGGAAAACTCAGTAGTAATGACCATGTCAGTTATAGCAGTTATGGCAGTTTCAAATGTAGTTATCTCCCTGCTAAGGAAGACTATTCCACCACGTATCAGAATTATAGTACAGCTGACCATTATTGCAACCATGGTAATCCTGGTTGACGAAATATTGCAGGCTTTTGCCTATGAAGTAAGTAAGCAGCTGTCAGTGTTCGTGGGACTCATAATAACCAATTGTATAATAATGGGCCGGTTGGAGGCTTTTGCCCTTGCTAATAAACCCTGGCCAGCCTTTCTTGATGGCATTGGTAATGCAGCGGGTTATGGAGTCATCATGATTATCGTAGCCTTTTTCCGTGAGCTGCTGGGGTCCGGAACCATCTGGGGTTTTCCTGTTTTTGAGAAAATTGGATTGTATGATGTCGGGTATGTAAACAACGGTATGATGATTCTGCCTCCGATGGCGTTGATAACCGTTGGGATCATTATATGGGTCCAGCGCTCCAGGAACAAGGAATTAATTGAAGATAATTAGAAAACAGCAGGATTATGGAAAACTATGTAAACCTATTCGTTAAGTCGATCTTTATTGACAACATGGTCTTCGCATACTTCCTTGGTATGTGCTCATACCTTGCTGTATCGAAGACGGTAAAAACATCCACCGGACTGGGACTGGCAGTCATTTTTGTCCTGGGATTTACCGTACCAATTAATTATCTGATTGAAAACTACCTGCTGAAAGCCGGAGCTATGTCCTGGCTGAGTCCGGCGCTTGCTGATGTTGACCTTGGCTTTTTAAGCTTTATACTCTTTATTGCCGTAATTGCTTCTATGGTACAGCTTGTTGAAATGATTGTTGAGAAATTTGCCCCTGCCCTGTATTCATCACTGGGAATCTTCCTTCCTCTTATTGCGGTAAACTGTGCAATTCTTGGGGGCTCACTGTTTATGCAGGAGAGGGAATACGTCAATATCGGTGAGGCAACGGTTTTCGGACTGGGTTCGGGAGTAGGCTTTTTCCTTGCTATTGTTGGAATTGCCGCCATACGGGAGAAAATCCAGTATTCAAATGTACCTGCTCCGCTTAGGGGACTTGGAATTACTTTTATTATCACCGGACTCATGGGAATTGCTTTCATGAGCTTTATGGGCATTAAACTTTAAAACGTCTATCGAAATGCTGCTATTAGTTTCACAAATCGGGATCATACTTATAAGCATCACCATTTTCCTGGTGATCATAATGTCACTGGTTGTTATGCTTCTCTATGCAAGAGCCAAGCTGACACCCCAGGGGGAGGTCAGCCTGCAGGTTAATGATAAAGATCTTATCGTAAATCCGGGAGAGACTCTCCTGAATACCCTGAGCAATCAGGATATATTTCTTCCTTCAGCCTGCGGAGGAGGTGGAACCTGTGCAATGTGCAAGGCCCAGGTGATTGAAGGTGGAGGTTCCATCCTTCAAACCGAGAAAGGATTTTTTACCCGGAAAGAACAACAGGATAACTGGCGGCTGGGCTGCCAGGTTAAGATCCGGGGTGATATGAAAATTAAGATACCCGAATCCATTCTTGGTATCAAGAAATGGGAATGTGAAGTTGTTTCAAACAATAATGTAGCAACCTTCATTAAGGAGTTCGTTGTCAAATTACCCGAGGGTGAATCACTCGATTTTCTTTCAGGAGGATACGTGCAGATCGATGTGCCTAAAATTGAGGTCGACTTCAAAGATTTCGATGTGGAAGAACAATACAGGGATGAATGGGATAAGTTCAATATGTGGGATTTGAAAATGAAGAACCCGGAAGAGACCTATCGCGCCTACTCCATGGCAAACCACCCTGCAGAAGGGAATATTGTTATGCTCAATATACGGATTGCCACACCTCCCTGGGATAAGTCGAGAGGCGGATTTATGAAAGTGAATCCGGGGATATGTTCATCCTACATCTTTTCAAGAAAACCAGGCGACAAGGTAATAGTTTCCGGCCCTTATGGGGAATTCCATATTAAAGAGACCAAAAGGGATATGGTGTACATTGGCGGGGGTGCCGGTATGGCTCCCTTGAGATCTCATATCTTCCATATGTTTCATACAGAAGGAACGGACAGAAACGTATCCTACTGGTATGGAGCTCGTTCCAGCCGGGAAATTTTTTATGAGAATGAGTTCCGTGAAATTGAAAAGAAATTCCCGAATTTTAATTTCAATATTGCATTGTCAGAACCTGTGCCAGAGGATAACTGGAAAGGAAAGACAGGATTCATACACCAGGTTTTGTACGATGATCTGCTTAGTAAGCTGGAGGAGCCTGAAGAAATTGAATATTACCTCTGCGGTCCCCCGATGATGAACGATGCCGTTCTCAAAATGCTGTATGACCTTGGTGTTCCGGACGAGATGATCGAATTCGACGACTTCGGAGGATAAACCTTAACACCATGAGAAAAATTGTTTTGTGGACCGCCATCCTGCTGCCGGTATTGTTTCATAATGCCTGCCAGGAGAAGGAGTCCGGTGTATGGATGAAACTCAGCGGATTTACACAGGGCACTACCTACAACATTACCTATCAGACCGGTGACAGTAGTAATTACCAGGCTGAAATTGAACAGATTCTTGCGGGATTTGATCTCTCCCTGTCAACCTACATTGACACTTCCCTGATTTCACGTTTTAACCAGGACGAGACTGAACTCAGTCCGGATAAATACTTCGAAACTTGTTTTACCTGTGCGGATGAGGTTTTCAGAGCAACCGGCGGGGCATTTGATATTACCGTGGCTCCTGTCGTTAATGCCTGGGGATTTGGCTTTACGGAGGCTGCAGAAGTTGATTCAGCATTGATCGAAAGTTTGCTTGAATATGTAGGGATGGAAAAGGTCAGTATAGCCGGGGGTATAATCAGGAAGGAAAAGGAAGGTGTAATGCTGGATATGAATGCCATTGCCCAGGGATATGCAGTGGATGTACTGTCTGATTTTCTGGAGAACGAGGGACTGAGGAATTATCTGGTTGAGATCGGGGGGGAACTGAGGACCAGGGGACAGAACTCGAGGGGGACAGGCTGGAAGGTTGGGATTGACAGGCCTATAGACGGATTGCAGATGCCGGGTGTGGATATGCAGGCAATTGTAGAGATTAGTGACCGTTCCCTGGCAACATCAGGCAACTATCGCCGGTTTTATGAGAAAGACGGAATGAAATATTCCCATACTATAAATCCCGTAACGGGTTTCCCTGTTCAGCATGGACTCCTGAGTACGACTGTCCTGGCAGATGATTGTATGAGGGCCGATGCTTACGCAACAGCGTTAATGGTGATGGGGATTGAAAGAAGCATGGAGTTTCTTCAGGGACAGACAGATATGGATGCCTACCTTATCTACAATGATGATCAGGGTCAATACAGCATCTGGTATACAGAGGGGATGAAAATGCTTCTGGTAAAAGGTAAAGACTAAGTTTTGAGCTTTAAGGAAATTCATCTCTGACTATGAGCAGCCGCATCCGGGTCCGTCAGTACCACCCTGTTTCCAGCATTTATATTCATCATGCTTTACACAGGAAATGCCAAGCCTGGCCATTTCCTTGTTCTTCCCGATTGAGATTTGCGGAAACCTTCCGTCACGTACAAAAAGAACCCGGAATGCCAGTCCCACAAAAGCAAGCCCCAACAATATGGAGGACAATATCAGTACTTTCAGAATCATGGCCCAAAGATAACATATTAATAGGAAATAATTTTAACTGTAAAGATGTTTAAGAATCGTTATTTAGAATAATTCTCATTAAATTTATAGATTAGCAGTCTTAATGAATATTATGGTTGAGGAGAGCAAGGATAGGATCTTATTTGAGGTTTTCAGCCGGGAAGTTCTGGATGATTACCGCCTCGCAAATATAAGCCGGAATTGCAGTGTGCTTGCAAGATCAGAGGTTCTGACCGGGAAGGCAAAGTTTGGAATTTTTGGCGATGGGAAGGAAATTGCCCAGATAGCAATGGCGAAACAATTCAGAAATGGAGACTGGCGTTCAGGCTACTATCGTGACCAGACCTTCCTTATGGCTGCCGGGATTGTTAGTCCCACTTCATTCTTCGCCCAGATCTACGGCGATATCGACGAAAAAATAAATCCCGGAAATGCAGGAAGATCCTTTAATAATCACTACGCAACTGCTAATATAAACCGCGACGGCTCCTGGAAAAACCTTGCCGGGCAAAAGAATACTGCAGCAGACCTTTCACCGACTGCCGCACAGATGCCCAGGCTTGTGGGACTTGCTTACGCATCCAGGTTATTTCGGGAAAATCCAGAACTTCGGGAATACGATAATTTTAGTAGCGATGGAAGTGAAGTGGCATTTGGAATGATCGGGGATGCCAGTACATCCGAAGGTCATTTCTTTGAGACAATGAATGCTGCCGGAGTACTTCAGATACCCATGGCCGTTGCTGTATGGGACGATGGATACGGGATTTCCGTTACAAAGGAATATCAGACAATAAAACAAAGCATTTCTGAAGCTTTAAAGGGATTTGAGCGCCAGAACAGTGATAGTGGCATCCTGATCTATAAGGCCAGGGGATGGGATTATCCGGAACTTTGTAAAATATTTCAGGAAGGCATATCAAAATGCAGAAAGGAACATGTACCTGTTCTTTTTCATATTGATGAGATGAACCAACCACTGGGCCATTCAACCTCCGGATCTCATGAAAGATATAAGTCCCGGGATCGACTGGACTGGGAGAAAGAATTCGATCCACTGAAAAAGATGCGGGAATGGATTCTGAAAAATGGCCTTTCGAAAGAGGAAGTGCTTGACAGTATCGAGATTGACGCTGAGAAAGAAGCCCGTCAGGCCAGGGATGAAGCATGGAGCAATTATAGTAATACTATCCGGAACGAGAGAGAAGAACTTATTGAAGTCCTGAGAAATAAAAGCTGCAAATGTGTAAGCGACGATATTGATAAGATAAGCCTGCTTCGCAAAAATCTTCAGCAGGTTCGTAATCCTATCCGCCGGGATAATTTCTCAACAGCGAAAAAAATTCTACGACATATATGCCTGGATTGTACCTCACGAAAGGTACTGCAAAAAGAAGTTAATATCTGGCTTGGCAAATATTATGAGGAGGCCTGGGATAATTACAGTACAAATCTGTATAACGAAACAGACCGATCAGCACTTAAAGTGGAGTCTGTTCCACCTGAATTTCATGAGGATGCGGAGGAAGTAGCCGGAAGGATTGTTTTGAGGGAAAATTTTGACAGCTTATTTGCCAAATATCCCTTACTGGTAACATTTGGGGAGGACACAGGAAGGATTGGAGGAGTTAACCAGAGCCTTGAGGGACTCCAGGAAAAATACGGGGAGTTACGAATAACAGATACAGGTGTCAGGGAAGCAACCATAATAGGCCAGGGGATAGGCATGGCGATGAGGGGACTCAGACCCATCGCCGAGATCCAATATTTCGATTATCTTCTTTACGGACTTCAAACTATAAGTGATGACCTTGCTACATTGCATTATCGGACCAAAGGTATACAGTCTGCTCCGCTTATTATACGCACCAGAGGTCACCGCCTGGAAGGTATCTGGCATTCAGGATCACCTCTTAGCATGGTCATTAATTCTATCCGCGGTGTATTTGTCTGTGTTCCCCGTGATATGACAAGAGCTGCCGGCATGTATAATACACTTATGGAAGGAGAAGATCCTGCACTGGTAATCGAACCCCTGAACGGATATCGCCTGAAAGAGAAAATGCCCTCAAACACCGGAGAGTTCCGGATACCACTTGGTATTCCTGAGATTATCATTTACGGACGTGATATCACACTTGTAACCTACGGTTCTTGCGTCAGAATAGCAAGAGAAGCTGCAGAACAATTACGTGATTTTGATATTCAAGTGGAACTGATTGATGTACAGACGCTGATACCCTTTGATCTTCCACATTTAATCCAACAGTCTGTGGAGAAGACAGGGAGAATGGTATTTTTCGACGAGGATGTTCCCGGTGGAGCTACTGCTTATATGTTGCAGAAGGTACTGGAGGAGCAGGGGACTTATAAGCATCTTGATTCAGCTCCCGTCACCATTACCGGCAGAGATCACCGGCCGGCCTATGGAACGGACGGGGACTATTTTTCAAATCCCAATGCAGAGGATGTTTTTGAGAAGTTGTACGATATGATGCATGAATCCAATCCTCAAAAATACCCGAAAATCCACTAATCATCCATTCCTTTTTCCAGGGAAACCGGCAATTCTTCCTTATCGAATCGCCTTATCCGGTAGTTCAAAAGGGCTACCAGGATAGACATGAACGGACTTATTATATTGAAGAAGCAGAAAGGCAGGTAGGTCAGGGTTGAAACACCAAGGACGCGGGACTGTGTTGCACCACATGTATTCCAGGGCACCAGGACTGAAGTAACCGTACCACCATCCTCAAGTGTCCGGCTCAGCAATTCCGGTTTATATCCTCTTTCTCTGTAAGTTTTGGCAAACATTCTTCCAGGGATCACAATTGCAATATACTGGTCAGAAGCCGTAATGTTGAAGAAAATACTTGTTGCAATTGTTGAAGCAACGAGGGATCCTGTAGACCTGGACCACTGGATAATTGTTTCCGAGATCCGCTTAAGCATCCCGGCAGAGTCCATTACTCCACCAAATACCATCGCTGCAAGAACCAGCCAGATCGTGTCCAGCATGCCTGACATACCATCCGTTGTCAACAGATCATTAACAACCTCATTTTCTGTAATAATGGATATTCCTCCAAACATGGATTGCATGACGGCTATGTAGGTTCTTTTTAAGTATCCGTGTGGTCCTCCTACCTGGCTGATTATTTCTGGCTGGAATATGATCGCAAAGACAGCTCCAAGAAGAGCTCCGAACAGAATAGCAGGGAGGGGAGGGACCTTTTTTACAATTACGATAATCAGGAGAACGGGCACAAATAGCAGCAGGGGGGTGACATTGAAGTTTAGTTCAATTTGATGTAGAACCGCCTCAACATTTGATCCATTAATCTCATAATTATTCGTAAATCCAATTATCAGGAAAATGATCAGAGTTATTCCCATTGAAGGAATGGTCGTGATCATCATATAGCGGATATGTGTAAAAAGGTCGGTCCCCGCCATGGCAGGTGCAAGGTTAGTTGTATCTGAAAGCGGTGACATTTTGTCACCGAAATATGCGCCGGAAATTACTGCCCCTGCAACCAGACCGACAGGGAATCCAAGAGCCTGGCCTATTCCGAGAAGTGCAATGCCAATGGTTGCAATGGTAGACCAGGCAGACCCGGTGGCAAGAGATACAATACTGCTTGCGATAACTGCCGCGAATAAAAAAATACTGGGATGGATGATCTTAAGACCATAATAAATGAGAACAGGTACGACACCGCTGAGCAGCCAGGTTCCAGCAAGTGATCCAATCATGAGCAGGATAAGGATGGCTGGCATGGCTGATCCGATGCTCTTGACAACCTGCGCCATAATGGTCTGATAGTTCAGTTTTAGACGAATTGCAATGATCCCTGCAATTGTGGCGGCAAGCAGCAGCGAAATCTGGTTTGCACCGGAAAGCGTATCCTCTCCAAAAAACAATACGTTAAGGGTTAAAAGCAGTATCAGACAGAGGATCGGTATAAATGCCTGCAGCAGTGTTGGTTTCTTCTTAACGTCCTCCATCCGGTAGGGTTGATATCAATCGCAATATAGTAAAATGGAAAATGTATTTAATGTAATGAACCATGAAGTTCATTATAAATTTTCTATAAATAGTAAAAAACCTTATTCAGGGTATTATTTTTGCATTGAATTTGGATATATTGCACTTTGGTATTAGAGTAATATGGAACTTGATATAGATTTTTTCAGTATTGACAACAAACAGGTTGCCAGGCAGGGCAGGGTACTTATATCTGAACCCTTCCTGAATGATACCTATTTTAAGCGCTCGGTTGTCCTTCTGACGGAACATTCCGACGAGGGTACTGTAGGTTTTGTACTGAATAAACCTGTTGACCTCTCAGTAACTGAGGTTATAAATGATTTTCCTGATATTGATACAGAGGTCTCTATCGGGGGACCAGTCAATACAAATACCATACACTATATTCATACACTGGGAGATACAATTCCCAATTCCGTGAAGATATTGGATAACCTTTACTGGGGAGGGGACTTTGAAGTTATCAAAGATATGATCAGCGCCGGACTGATCAAGGGATCAGAGATCCGATTTTTTCTGGGATATGCCGGCTGGTCTCCAAAGCAGCTTGAGAATGAACTCTCCGAGAACGCCTGGCTGATATCCGAGATGAAGCCGGATCATATTATGCAAGGGCCTGGCGATGATCTCTGGAAAGAAATTCTAGAGAAATCAGGCGATAAATACAAAACCTGGGTAAACTTTCCTGAGAACCCAAGCCTGAACTGATTCCACGAAAGATAAAATATTCTTTTGGCCCAACCGGGTTAAAAAATCCTCAATTCCTCTATGAAATGCGTTAACAGGTCAAGGTCTATCAGGATGGGAAAAACAAAACCATATACGGCTCCCAAGAAATGAGCATCGTGATTAATATTATCACGGTTCCTTCGGCTCATATAGGTGCTGTAAAAAAGATAAATCACAGCAAATACAATACCCGGTATGGGTATCACCGCGAAAAAGTAGAGCCGGTCAAGGGGAGAAAAGAAAATACTGGTAAATATTACAGCTGATACAGCTCCCGAGGCTCCGACTGAATTATACCAACGGTTATTCCGGTGCTTGAAAAGAGTGATCAGGGAAGAGATAATGATGCCACCGAAATACAGGATACTGTAGCTTAGGGCGGGACTGTCAATATAGCCTGACATCTTGAGTTGTTGAAACCAGTTCTCCACATTCCTGCCAAATGAATACAATACAAACATATTAATAATAAGATGTGTCCAGTCAGCATGGAGAAATCCATGTGTGATAATCCGGTACCATTCCTTCTTTTGTATTACCTGGTATGGATTTAGCATCAGCTTCGACATTATTTCTTCATTGTAGAAAGAAATGACTGTTATTATCAGGGTTACTATAATTATTACCAGTGTCATTTTAATGCATTATTTTATAAACCAGTTCCTTGAGCAGATCTCCATGTGAACTGCTTACATTACCAAAACCTTTGGATTTAAGGTCAAATTCCCTAAGAAGTGAAATAACCTTAACCGTTTTAGAAGGATTATAAACCCTTGAGGCCTTTTCATAATCCTGAACAAAGTAGGGATCAATTTTCAAAACGGAAGCAACATTCCTTCTCGACCGGTCCTTAAGGAAATGATAATTTAGCAATTTACTGAAGAAAAAATACATGGATGTAATAGTCAGGGTAAAAGGATTTGCCCTGGAGTTGCTTTCAAAGTATTTAACGATGCGATTTGCTTTCAGTATATTTCTCTGTGCCAGTGCATTGTTCAACTCAAAATTATTGTAATCCTTACTGATCCCTATATTATCCTCAATATGTTTTGGATTGATAATACTATCTTCTTCGGGTAGTAACAATACAAGTTTATCCAGTTCATTGGATATCTTGCCCAGGTCATTACCCAGGAACTCTGTAAGAATCATGGCAGCCTTGGGTTCGATCTTTTTCGATCTTGCTGCCAGGTAGGAGCTAATCCAGGACGGGATTTTATCGTCGTACATTCTCCGGGAGTCCAGGATCACTCCCGTTTGTTCAATAGCTTTAAAAAGCTTTTTCCTTTTGTCAAGCTTTTTGTATTTGTAATTTATGACCAGTAGGGTAGAAGCTAGTGGAGCATTAACATAGTGGATAAGGTCCTCTATTTTTGTTAGTGATTGAGCTTCCCTGACAATTACAACCTGGCGGCTTGACATCATGGGGAACCTGCGGGCTGTATTGATTATTCCAGGCACATCCGTATCCTTGCCATAGAGCACCAATTGGTTAAATGTTTTTTCTTCCTCCGTCAGGACATTGCTTTCAATATATCCTGAGATAAGGTCAATAAAATATGGCTCTTCTCCCATAAGGAAATAGATGGGCCTGTAAGTTTTGTTTTTAAGTTCCTTAAGGATATCCTCGTGGGTCATAATACGGGTTTTAGAATCTGAGATGTTTAACTGTGCGCCCGCCCTCACGCAGCTCTTTCAGTGCATCTATTCCAATGATGATATGGTCATCAACATATTGTCCGGTTACCTTAATATCACTTTCCTGGGTTTTTATACCGGAGGATATCATGGGCTGGTCGGTTACCAGCAGAAGGGCCCCTGAAGGTATCTTATTGGCAAATCCAACTGTAAATATTGTTGCTGTTTCCATGTCAATGGCCATACTTCGTGTTTTCTTAAGATATTTTCTGAAAACATTATCATGCTCCCATACCCTGCGGTTAGTCGTAAACACTGTTCCTGTCCAATAATCCTTTCCATGATCCCGGATGTTCGAGGATACGGCTCTTTGAAGGCTGAAGGCAGGCAATGCGGGTACTTCCGCAGGAAGATAACTATCAGATGTACCTTCATTTCGAATAGCAGCAATTGGCAATATATAGTCGCCAAGTTTATTTTTCTTTTTTAATCCCCCGCACTTCCCCAGAAAAAGTACTGCCTTCGGGTTGATAGCACTCAATAGGTCCATGATTGTGGCAGCGTTGGCTGATCCCATTCCAAAGTTGATAATTGTTATGCCTTCTGATGTTGCACATGGCATGGGCTTTGTGTTATCAACAATTGTAGTATTCTGCAGGGCGCAGAAGCGTTCCAGGTAATGGTCAAAATTTGTCAATAGTATATGTTTTCCGAATGTTTCAAGATTTTGACCTGTATATCGGACCAACCAGTTCTCAACGATATCCTTTTTTGTCTTCATACCCTTCTATTAGTTTTGTTCTTAGTATTTTTGTTGAGGACCGTACGGGGTGCTCATGAAAGCTCTAAATTTACCAACTTATTCCTTCTCTATAAAATCTGAAGGGGACAGATCTCATATTTTCGATTCAATTCGCAAAAAATACGTGGCTCTGACTCCTGAAGAATGGGTAAGGCAGCATTTCATTATGTATCTGGTTCAGGACAGGGGATTTCCATCTTCATTAATTTCTGTAGAGAAGGAGTTTAGTTTTAACCGGATGAAAAAGCGAACGGATATACTTGCCCATAACCGGCAGGGTGACCCCGTAATGCTTGTTGAATGTAAAGCCCCTGATGTGCCTGTGAATGCTGCAGTTTTTGATCAGATAGGTCTTTATAACCTGACCCTGAACGTTCCGTGGCTGATAGTAACAAACGGTATGAAGCATTATTGTTGCAGGTTCGATCCCATCACGAAGGGCTACGGTTTCACCGACCATATTCCGGCCTGGGCAGAGATTCAGGAATCCTGAGGATTCATTAGTTGCATCAGCAGAACATCTATCCATTCATTTTCCATTCTTATCCAATCTCTTTTTTTACCGATTCTCTGGAAACCAGATTTTTCAAATAGTTTCAGACTGGCCGGATTATCCTCAGAGACATTACAGTACAACTGGTGAAGTTGGAGACTTCCGAATGCATATTCAATTAAGATCCCAAGGGCTTCGGATGCAATACCTTTCATTCGGTCCTCCTTTCTGGCGATTAGTATTCCAACTCCTGCCCTTCTATGCTTGGGGTCGAAATCAAAAAGGTCAATGATGCCAAGTGTTTCCTCTTCATTTTTATCTGATTCCAGCCTGTCTATCATCAACCTTAACTGCCTTGCCTCATAGATATCCTGCTGTGCGCCTTCTATATATTTCTGAAGGACATGCCTGGAGAATGGAGCGATAGTATTGCTAACTGTCCAGTTTCCAGGATCATTCTCCCATTCATAGAGTATATCAAGGTCAGCAGGTTCTACTGCCCGGAGTTTTATATTTTTACCTTCAAGGGGAATCATAAATAGGTATACTCCTTATTGATCTTCGATGCTTATTTTATAAGAGGGATCTATTGTTTTGAAAAGATCTTCATCCTTCAGATATTGAAGGATGATCGTATCCCCTCTTTCAGTGTGGATCAGGCGGATCGTGAAATTATCAGGAAATCGTGTCTGATCGGATGCATCTCTAAATTCTGTTACTCTTTCTCCTATCGACAGGTGGTATATGTTATAGGCATGGGCGCCTTGTCGTTCTATTTTTGAAATATATCCCTGATTTCCAATTCCGATTGGATAGTAGAAAAGGTCATCGGTGGTTGTATTAATCGGGAAGCCCATATTTATGGGATCCTTCCAAACCCCGGACTCATCAAGGTTGGAGTAGAATACGTCATATCCACCCATATTAAAATGTCCGCTAGAACTAAAATAAAGGCGATTTCCAATATCGGAAAGAAATGGAGTGTCCTCGTCATAAATGCTGTTTACAACAGGACCCAGGTTTTCGGCCATGGTCCATTCACCGGATTCAAGCCTTTCTGAACGGTATATATCCAATCCCCCGAATCCCCCCCGCCTCGCAGACGTAAAAAACAGGGTTTTTCCGTCTGCAGATATACTGGCATGGGTTTCATCGGTACCCGAATTGATGGTTGGCCCCAATGCCTTTGCTTTCGACCAGAAATCTGTCCCAAGCCTACTCACATAAATATCATTGTTCCCTTCGGTCCTTTTAACAAGGAATAATTCCCTGCCATCATATGAGAGTGAGGTGGGGTACATATCACCATCAGATTGAACCTGAGGATTCAGTACTTCAGGTTCAGTCCAAAGTCCGTTCACTTTTTTTGAAAGATGGATGGCATCATAAAATGCCAGCTCAGTAATAAAGATCATGGTATTTCCATCTCCGGACAAAACCGCATTTGTGTTATCAGAATTTATGTTGACAGGACTGCCTAACTTTTCAAACTCCACATTTACAGGAACATCCTGAATCATCATGGACCGCTCGCAGGCCCATACCTCATCCTCCACCATTTTGAGGTTATAGTTTCCTTCAAAATCTTCGGAACTGGTAAAAACCTGGTAGATATCAAGGGCTTTCTCGATTTCATTGTTGATGCGGTAAGCATTACCCAGGCTGAAATATGCGAAATGGGGTGCCTTCTTCTCCTTGAAGGATCGTTTTTTGTATTTAAAACTATTGTTAGTAATCGCTATCTCAAGGTAGGGTATTGCCTTGTACTCCTGTCCCGGGATATTGAGATATGTGTCTCCAACCTTGAAATTGTAATTGGCATGGTCGGGAAATAATTCTACCAGCTGAAGATAAAAATACAGGGCTTCCTCATATTCTTCTGCGAGGTAGAAGAATTCCCCTTCGGAGAACAGCTCCTGTGGATCGGTAATATCTTGCGCGACCTGGGGTTGGCAAAAGAGGAGCAGGAATACCGAAAGCAACAGGTAACCGGGGTTTACTTTCATTTTCAGGCCATTAATGTTATATAAAGATAAAAAAAACCACCATAACAGTTCGTCCGTTATAAAAGGTATAAAATAGACCCTGTTCCGGTGGAAATGGTTGCGGGAAAGTATTCTCTTATTTTTTAAGTTTATCAGGGACTTTAACTTCCTCTACGTTTACATTAGGCAGTTCTGGTTTCAGGACAATGATCTCAACTCGTCTGTTCAGCTGACGCCCTTCCGGACTATCTGTACCATCGTCCAGGTTGTTCTTTGCTACCGGATAGCCTTCCCCCTTACCAATAGATTTGATCCGCTTGCCATCAATGCCTTTCCTTGTGATATAACTGACAACACTGGCGGAGCGTTTCTTAGAGAGCATCATGTTATAACTGTCTGAGCCCTTGTGGTCGGTATGACCGACAGCCTGCACTTCGAGCAGGGGGAATACCTGGAGTATCTCAGCAAGGTCATCAAGGGTTGACTTTGTATCACTTGTGAGTTCATATTTGTTAAAGTCAAAAAATACAGGTCGAATGACATACATTATAGTTGGTTCTTCCACAACCGGTGGAACCACAACCGGTACTTCTTCAACAGGCTCTATTACCTCTATCGGTTCCTCTGGTGGTTTACCGATTGCTGTCAGGTATTCAGCCTCGGTCTCAAACAACTGGTATCGGAATATATCTCTTGATCCTACGTTTTCCTCTGCAAAAAGAGACTGGTAACCGTACTTACCATTTCCAACAGGGGAAAAGAAAAGGTCATCGTCAGTGGTATTGACAGGATACCCCAGATTTTTTGGTTCACTCCAGCTTCCATCTGCAAGTTTCTCAGAATAAAAGATATCGAAACCTCCTATACTGTGGTGTCCCTGTGAAGTAAAGTACAGAACCCTGCCATCTTCTGAAATAAACGGATGATCCTCATTTAAGGTAGTATTTATGCCTGCTCCAAGATTCAGTGGTTCACCCCATCCTTCTTTCCCGTCACGGCTTACCCATATATCCATTCCACCCTGTCCTGTTTTCCGGTTGCTGGAAAAGTACAGGTAATTCCCATCTGTGGAAATACTTGCATGAGATTCCCAAAATTTGGTGTTGATCCACTTATTCAGCAGCTTTGCTTTAGTCCACCGTTCACCTTCAAAAGTACTCACCAGGATATCAGAATTGAAATTGTCCTCCTGGTTCAGGTACAATACCTTACCATCCTTGCTTATGCTGTTCACATAGAGCTTTCCCTCAGGTTCCAGTTCTGAAGTAATCTGCCGGGGTTCAGTCCATTCCCCATCTTCCTTATGAGAGATCAACACAGATTCATAAAATTTCAGGGATGACATATAGACCATGGTCTGTTCATCAAATGTAACGATGGGATTATAATCTGCCGTACTTGTATTGATTAATTTCCCGGTATGTTCCCTGATATAATATACAGGGTTTTCCATTGCAATTTTTGCATTGTTTGCTGCTTCAATTTGTTTGTCGGTATAGAGTGCCATCTCGGATTCATCATCCTTAAGTAACTCTTTATAAGTATTGTATGATTCAACAGCCTTGTCCAGCTGATTATCAATCCTGTAAGAATTACCTATGTAGAGCCATGCATCAATAGGAGCAGTTGTTTCCTTAAATACCCCCTCCTTATACCTGGATGAGACATTTTTCGTAGCTTTTTCAAGATGCGGGATGGCTTTGCTTTTCTCACCCGGTATGTATTGGTAGCATATGCCCATCCTGTAGTTAATGTTAGCATTGTTCTCATAACCTCGGGTATAAAGCTTCTGATACTCCATCAGGGCATCGGGATAGGATTCTTCCATAATCCAGAATTCTGCTTCATAGAAGATGTCACGAAGTACCTTCTGGTATTCCTGGGCCTGGATAATTCCTGAAAGGAAAAGGAATGTGAAAAGAACCGGCTGTATCTTTTTCATGGAAGGATAGTTTGTTGGTAGTATAGCAAATTTATAACTTAATTGGAATAATTGAAAAAAGTTTTACACTTATTGAGGAAGAACATGGTGGCATTTCAGGACCAGGATCGCTGGTAGTCGCGAGCTACCTATGATTCAGAAGGTTTTAAATGGTTCCGATAGTATGGATTTATCTGACTGTGGAGTCATATCCGGGGAAGTGATTATACGGTTTCATCCTCTTTGTCGGATTCCTTTCGACGTACAAACAGGAATATAAGTAATATCAGTGCCAGTCCACCGAATAAAAGGAAGATCCAGCCTTTACCGCCCTTTTCCTTTTCTTCGATCTGAGTGGGAGTAATTATTTCTTGAACAATGGGCTCCTGTTCTACTATCTTAAGGAGATTCAGAAATAACCTGATAACATCCTCTTCGGTAAAATCGTTAAAACTGGCCTGTTCGATCAGGTATTTGTACAGATCATCAAGGTAGCGGATATTGTTTTGTTCGGTATCGAGATTAAGCAGGAGATTTAACAATTCGCCGGATGATGTTCCAATAAGCAACTTAATTATCTCAGTGAGATCCTCCTTTTCAAGGTAATTCAGCATCAGGATCAGTGCATCTTCCTCTGTATAATCATTGTTCTCTGCCTCGTTAATCAGGTAGGAAATCAATTCAACAGGAGAATCAATGCCCTGCTCTTCAGTATCGAGCTCACTGAGGACTTTTAGCAAATCACCACTGGCAATCTCCGTAAGGTTTGAATGAAGTTTATAAAGTTCTTCTTTCTGTGAAAGGAGTGCGAACATTCTATTGACATCATCTGATGAATACCCGTATTTGTCAGCCTCGGAGATCAGGTGTTCATAAAGCTCCTGCAGAGTTCCGACTTCCGAGTAATCTACCTCCTCAAGAGCCCTGATAAGATCTTCGTTATCAGTTAATTTAAGTAATTCCTTTGTATATCCGGACAGGTACTCAGCCTGCATGGTTGTGATAACCATATCGTGAACATCCTGACGAGTGTAATTGTACTCATCCACATGGTCTCTTAACCAGAATATCAATTCTTCTTCACTGGTAATGCCTTCTTTTTCAAGATCGAGTCCGATCAGAACTTCCTGCAGTCCATCAGTTGAAAATTCTGTAAGATTCTCCCGCAAAATCTCTGTAGCTTCCAATTCATTGGCAGGAGTGATTATCAGAAGCCTGTTAATTTCATCCACCGAATAATCCTCATTTGCTGCCTGTTCTAGGAGATACTTATCCAGCTGGTCCGCAGTCAGAATACCAAGTGCGGCCAGGTCGACTCCAATAAGGAGATTCTTAAGGTCACCACTTGCATTTTCTGTAAGTCTGGCAAGATAGTCCTCCAAACCTTCTTCCATCTGGACTTGTTGCTCAAGTTCTTGTATGTCAGCGGTATCTGTTACACCATCTCTTGGAGTATAAATAACATGAACATTTTTGTAACTATGATTTCGCCTTCTGTCGATCAATTTGAATTGCAGAAGGTTGTCTCCGGGAACCGGTGCATACAGATATGTGAAATGCCGGCGTTCGATGGGGAAGGAATCCTGGCTGACCAGCTGTCCTTCCTGGATTATATCAAGGTAAAGATCTGCTTTCCTTTCGAGGGTCAGGTCAATCTTAATTGTATCATCGGTATCTACAAGTAGCAGTGTGTCTTTAATCTTTATATCATCCTGAATGGTTATGTCCAGAAGGTGAGCGGCCTGGGTGAGGAGTATGGCCTGTTTCAATGCAAGATCCTTCTCCCTGTAGTCATCCGGGATAGTAAATGCTGAGGAGGTAGTTTCAATATCTTCGCCCTCTACGAGAATTTCATAATTACCTGCCGGCGCTTCAAAGGTAAACTCACCGGTTTCCGGGTCTGCATATACCATTATAATGGTGTCCCTTGTATGCTGGTTTATCACAGCAATCCAAACCGGGTTTGATAGCTTAGCAAGGCTTGTAATTCCAACTATTCCATTCACCTGGAATTTTCGCGGATGGGTTTCTGAATAGATTTCATACAGGTAGATGTCGGTAAGTCCGAATCCCCCATCCAGCAAACGAGGGAAATACGCAAATTTCCCATTTCTTACGGGATTAAAAAATACGTCATCGTCTGTAGTGTTAATTGGATATCCTGCATTTATAGGTATTGACCATTCCCCATTTTCAAATTTAGTTGAATAGAAAACATCATAGCCGCCCATATTATAATGGCCGTAGGAACTGAAGTAAAGCGTTTTACCGTCTTCCGTTAAGAAAGGTGTTTCCTCATTATAGCGGGTATTTATTGTGGGACCCAGATTAACCGGTACCCCCCATTCACCATCTTCTTCGCGAATGGAATAATAAATGTCAAGTCCCCCAATAGTCCCCTTCCGATTACTGGTAAAATACAAGGTGTCACCTGATCGGGTAAAACAGGCATGGGATTCCCAGTACTTTGTGTTTATGTTATCGTTCAACCTGACGGGAGGAGTCCAGAATCCATCCACGAGTTTACTGGAATAGAGGTCTCCTATGAAATTATCACTGCGGTAAATGATTAGTTCATCACCTTCATAGTTCAGAGCGGTAGGATAGGTATCCTCATCCACGGCCATTTCCTGCATCAGGATCCTTGGGAATGACCATCCCCCCTCCATCTTCTCGCAGAAGGCAAGGGCATCAAAAAATGCCTGTTTCTGTATATAGACAATTTTGGTTTCGTCTCCGGAGATAACAGGGTGGACATCCGAATGTCTAGTGTTAATTCTTTCACCCAGGTTCACAATGTCAAAATCTACAGGTCTGGTCTGCAATTCCTTGGCGTTTTCACATGCTTGTATCTGCTCATTCACAAGATCAAGGTCATACAGTTCAGGATCAGCCTGTGCTTTAAAAAGATCATAAGTCTCAATGGCTCTGTCAAGCTGCCCGTTGATCCGATAGGCATTACCAAGATAAAAATAGGCTTCAAGTGGTGCGCTGTTTTCCTTGAAGCTATTTTCCTTGTACTTCAGGTTAATATTCTCACAGGCCTTTTCAAGGTATTGAATTGATTCACTTTTCCTGTAGGGGTGATGCAAATAACACACTCCAATTTTATAGTTGATATTATCGTTCTCGGGGTATTGTTTATTGATGGGCTCATAATAGGGCAGGGCTTCGATGTATTCCTCAAAAAGAAAATAAGATTCTGCCTCCAGGAACATCTCCCTGAATTCCCCGGAGATCTGTGAAATGGCATTTCCGGCCAGAAGGGAAATCAGAAGTAGTAGAGTTTGGCGTCTCATTTAGACAAATTTAACAATTATCACGAAAGAATTAAACCTGTTCGCTGTCAATAGACCTCTGTAACATAGTTTTTTGACAGAATTACCCCATGCGCTGCATCAATGTATCCAATGGCCTTATCAAATATTCCTGTCAGGGTTAAATCTCTGCAGATGGTCCCCGATGCTTTTAAGGAACAATCCGCCCAAAGCGCCATCCACAACACGGTGATCATATGCAAGTGAAAGCACAAGTAACTGACGGATCCCGATGGTGTCACCTTCAGGAGTCTCAACTACAGCAGGTTTTTTCAAAATTGCCCCAATAGCCAGTATGGCAACCTGAGGTTGGTTGATGATGGGAGTCCCTGCAATATTCCCAAATTGTCCCATATTGGTCACGGTAAACGTACCACCCTGTATTTCAGCGGGTAGGAGCCTATTCATCCTTGCTCTTTCAGCCAGATCATTAACCTTGCCTGCAAGTCCCGCAAGATTCAGACTATCAGCGTTATGGATTACCGGTACGATAAGGTTGCCGTCAGGCAGCGCCGCTGCCATACCAAGGTTAATATGGTGTTTGCGGATTATCTTGTAGCCGTCAACCGAAACATTTATCCGGGGTTGTTCTTTCAGGGCCTTTATTACAGCCTCAAGAATCAGTGTTGTAATTGTTAGTTTCTGATTGTATTTCTCCCGGAAGTTATCTTTTACCCTGCTTCTCCATTGGACTAACTCGGTAACATCCGATTCCACGAAAGAGTTCACATGGGGTGCTACCTGTTGAGAATAAACCATATGGTCGGCAATCAACTTTCTCATCCTGTCCATCTCCTCAACAGTTGAAGGTCCGCCTCCATAGATCTGTTCACTGCTGATTACCTGCTTTTGCGGATCTTTTATTTCCGGGCCAATATCTTCTTTTCCTGTAATATCTCCCGCTGTGGCGGCTTCATGCTTTGCAGGGATTTTTTCGGAAAGGTAGGTCTGAACGTCCTCTCTGGTTATCCGACCACCGGCACCGCTGCCTTTAATTCCCATCAGTTCAGAGGGACTGAGATCATTATCTGTTGCAATCTTTCGGATAGCCGGAGAAAGAAAGGCAATGTCCT
This sequence comes from Bacteroides sp., assembly GCA_011053095.1. Taxonomy (GTDB): domain Bacteria; phylum Bacteroidota; class Bacteroidia; order Bacteroidales; family SM23-62; genus SM23-62. The sequence continues at coordinate 9,997 of DRHS01000058.1, read as the reverse complement.
TAAATAACATGACTTGAGGTGCCGGAATGGCCTCCACCGGCAGATCACTGGTTGCAGCCGGCCTCTTTTCAGCCGGTTCATCTTCTATGTCCTTTTCTTCTGAAGTTGAAATCAGGGCCATTACCTGTCCAACTTTGGCGGTATCCCCTTCCTTAATCATTATTTTAAGGATTGTACCACTACCGGGTGAGGGCAATTCGCTGTCAACCTTATCAGTGGCAACTTCCACAACCGGCTGGTCTTGTTCAATATGTTCACCTTCCCGAACAAGCCAGCGGGTGACCTCAGCCTCTATTATACCTTCGCCCATGGCGGGCAGGATTATTTCAATCATGCATTTGTGTTTGTCCGGTCTTAACTATTAAGATTGTTTAAAAATAAAGAATTTTTCAGGTAGAGATCAAAAAATTACTGCTTTCTTCCAATCTTGGGTAAACTTCTCATCAGGATTCCGGCATCGGTAAAGACTGAGTAATTTTTTACATACATCAGGTTCAGGCTGTCTTTGATATCCTGAGGGATATCCTCTCCTCCAAGTGCATCTGATGGGAAAAGTATTCCCGGCCGGATACTCGGAAGTCTTGGCTTATCAGGCGAGGGATGAAAACCAACCCAGGAGTACTTACCGGATAGAACATTAAGTATATTAAGGAAAGCTTGTCCGGGGTTTTTCACGGCGAACAGCAGAACCGGGTAGAAAACTATCAGCAACAGTGAAGAAAGAAAATCAAACAGACGCTTTACTCTTTTGTTAGATGGTTTTGTAATTGATTCAAAATCAATAAGATAAACATCTCCCGGAGTATTGATGGAATGGCTGCCTATAATTGAAAGGCTTTCGGGCGGGGCAATCTTATATTGGACCCTCTCATTGGCCAGGGTCATCATCTGACCAATAATATCCTGGGAAGAAATATCGCTGGCACAAAAGATCAGCTCATCAATTTTATTGATCTTGATGATTTCACCCAACTGGTTAATATGACCTGTATAGTCCTCATCATCACGGGGCTCAGGGTTTACATAACCCACGACATTGAGATTGGATTCAGCCTTACTGAGAAGTCCCTGCACGCGGCTGGCCTCGGCATGTTTTCCTACAATGATCAACTTTTTATTCCTTTTTTCTTCGAACCGGAAACCTGTGAGCCGTGTAATATGGAAGAGTATACTCAGAAGGTAGGCAGATAATGTGGCCCAAAGAGTCCCAATAAGAAGCAGCATCCTCGAAAAGCGAAGACTTTCGGGAAGCAATGCATAAATAACCAGAATTGCTCCGGTACCAATAAATATCCCCTTAAAAATATTAAAGGGTTTTACCGGGGTATCATATGCGCCGGAAAAGAATAGTGATAGAAGCCATAGAAGTATGTAGATTGGTACCACGATCGTCATGTATTCAATTGGATATGAGGATGTTCCCTGAAATTTGTACTGCTCCCAGATTGGTTTTATCATATAAAATCCAAGGTAGATCAGAGCCGCCTGAGTTAGGGGAGGAGTAAAGTTTCTGACAAAACGCCGGCTTAGGGCGAGAAATGCTCTGAAATATATAGCCATATTAATGATTAGGGAGTAGGTTCTGGCCATATTCCTTGAGAAATGTTTTCGGGCAAATATCCTCATGGCATCGTAAAAGGTCATGACATAATTCAGACTGCCTTTTTTAGTGCTTTCCCCTTTGTAGTGGATTATTGTTGTTTCCGGGAAATATATGTTTTTATAACCTGCTTTTATTAGTCTGTATGAAAGGTCAATATCCTCTCCATACATGAAGAAGGTCTCATCAAGGAGTCCGACTTCATCGAGTGCTGACTTTCTCAGCATCATAAATGCCCCTGGAAGGATATCAATTGAGTGAACCTTATCCCTGTCAAGGTAGCCAAGGTGGTAACGGCCGAAAATCCTGGATTTAGGAAAGAGCCTTGAAAGGCCGAATATTTTATAGAATGCTACCCCCGGAGAAGGCAGAGCTCGTTTGGATTCAGGAAGGAACTCCCCGTTGCCGTCGATCATTTTTACTCCGAGTCCCCCGGCATCAGGATGTTCATCCATATAGCTCATGCATTTATCAAGGGTATCCTCCTCGATTACTGTATCAGGATTTAACAGGAGGACATATTTCCCCGACGATTCCCTGATGGCCTGGTTATTGGCCACCGAAAATCCAAGATTCTCATCGTTTCGGATTAGTTTAACACAGGAGAATTTTTCCTGTACCATTGCACAGGATCCGTCAACAGAATTATTATCCACCACAAAAACCTCAGTTTCCATGTTGCGGCTTGCTCTTTCGACGGAGTGCAGGCACTGCTCCAGAAAGTACTTGACGTTGTAATTAACAATGACAATGGACAGGTCCATAGACGGAGTTACTGGTGACAATAGAACGAATACGAATTTAGAAAATTATTATCACGATCTGATTTTGTAGTTTGAAAACTCACAAAACATTGTCAAGTATCACCTGGTTTCGGGTAAGGTCCTCAATATTCTCCCGCTTACGGATGAGATAATCTTTTTTATTGTGGATCAGAACCTCAGCGGGACGGTATCGTGAGTTATAGTTTGAGGACATGGAGAAACAGTATGCACCTGTATTCTTGAATACAAGGACATCACCTTCGGAGATTTCACTGATTTTACGGTTCCAACCAAAAGTATCCGTTTCGCATATGTATCCGACAACTGTATAGATCCTCAGTTTTCCTGAGGGATTTGAAACATTTAGGATCTGGTGATATGCATCATAGAACATGGGACGGATAAAATGATTCATTCCGGTGTCGAGTCCCGCAAACATAGTCGATGTTGTCTGCTTGACAACATTAACCTTTGCAAGGAAATACCCTGCTTCAGATACCAGGAACTTGCCGGGTTCAAAGGCGAGGATGAGATCCTTCCCATAATCAGTGCAAAAATCTTTGAATCGTTCAGAAAGGCTATGCCCGAAAGCTTCTATATCCGTATAATTATCGCCTTCTCTGTAGGCAACCTTGAATCCGGAACCGATATCAATACATTCCAGGTCGGGGAATCCTTTAGCTGTATCCAGTAATATCTCAATCCCCTGCATGAAAACTTCCACATCCAGGATATCCGATCCTGTATGCATATGTAAGCCCTCCACTAACATATTGTTGGTTTCAATTACTCTTTGTACGTGAGGCATCTGATAAATGGAAATGCCGAATTTAGAGTCAATATGTCCTGTGGAAATTTTCTGGTGACCCCCTGCCATGATATGTGGATTAATACGAATCCAGACCGGAACATTATTTCCATGCTCATGCCCGAATTGTTCGAGGATTGAAATATTGTCGATATTAATCCTGACACCTTTTTTTACTGCAAGATTAATTTCCTCAAGTGAAACACAATTTGGGGTATAAATAATGTCAGCCGGTTCGTATCCTGCTTCCAGTCCAAGCATTACTTCCTGTATCGAAACGGCATCCAGTCCCGCACCAAGTTTACAGAAAAACCTCATCACATTAATGTTTGACAGGGCTTTGCAGGCGTAATAAACTTTTACCCTGGAACTTTTGAAAGAATTAACCAGCTGTTTGTATTGCTTCTCCATTTTAGCAGTTTCGTAAACATACAGGGGAGAGTCATATTTTTCGATCAGGTCCTGTAAGGGGACACCATCAATTACATACTGGTTGTTTAAGAGTTCCATGACTGAAGAATTATTAAAATAAATGACAAATATACATTTGAAAAGGGAATTGGAGAAAGGATCCGGTTTTTCTATCCAGGATTTTCTGGATGGGATTCTGCATTCTACTCCGGATCGCCCTGTTTTCGTCCAACGAAACTGGATTCAAAAGGTTTTCGGTCAACAATTGAACGGCCAAGGGTGATTTCATCTGCATATTCCAGTTCGTCACCGATAGCTACTCCTCGTGCAAGGGTGCTCACACGGACAGCGTGGGGTTTCAGTCTCTTATAGATATAGAAATTTGTAGTATCACCCTCCATGGTTGTGCTGAGGGCAAGTATGACTTCCTCGATGCTACCATTTTTAATACGTTGTTCAAGGCTGTCGATTGTAAGGTCGGCAGGACCGATTCCATCAATAGGTGAAATGATACCGCCCAGAACATGATATAGTCCCAAGTACTGATTGGTATTCTCAACCGACATCACATCCCTGATATTTTCCACAACACAAACCAGGCTCGAATCCCGCTTGGGATTTGCGCAGATCTGGCATGTCTCGGTATCCGATATGTTTTTACATGTCTTGCAATGATGGATGTTCCTCTTTAGTTTAATCATTGCATTACCAAAAGTTTCGACATCCTCCTGCTCCTGCTTCAGCAAGTGCAGTACCAGCCGCAGAGCAGTCTTGTTGCCAATTCCCGGTAGGCTGGCAAACTCCCGGACTGCCTGTTCAAGGAGTTTGGAAGGATAGTTATGGAATGCAGACATATCAGTTCATTAAGCGAATTCCAAAAATAACATCTAATTCCACATCAGGCAATTTTTTTCTTTATTTGTATGCGGGTATCAAATTCCGGAAATATGTCCCCTCTACTGTTACTGATTATTATTCTCATCTATTTTGCCATTATCCTGGTGATAAGCCAGCTTACAGGGCGAAAAGCTGATAATGAGTCATTTTTTCTGGGAAACCGCCGCTCTCCATGGTATATCGTGGCTTTTGGTATGATCGGGGCCTCATTGTCAGGCGTTACTTTTATTTCCGTACCTGGATGGGTGGGTACAAGCCAGTTTTCCTATATGCAGATGGTCATGGGTTACCTGGTTGGCTATTTTGTCATTGCACAGATACTGCTACCACTATACTATCGCCTGAACCTAACCTCTATATATACATACCTTGAAGGCAGATTCGGGTTTTTCTCATACAAGACCGGAGCAACTTTCTTCCTGATCTCGCGTGTGATCGGTGCTTCTTTCAGGCTATACCTGGTTGCAGGAGTACTGCATATCAGCATTTTCGGTAACTGGAACATCCCTTTCTGGACCACAGTAGTTATTACTATTTTGCTTATCTGGCTGTATACCTACCGGGGAGGTATCAGAACCATAATATGGACGGATACCCTTCAGACATTGTTTATGCTCCTGGCTTTAGTAATGAGTGTGGTTCTGATCAGCAGGGCAATGGACCTGAATTTCTCCGGCATGGTACGGAGCATTGCCGAAAGTGATTATTCAAAAGTATTCTTCTTTGAAGACTGGAGGTCCGGGGATCACTTTATCAAGCAATTTTTCAGCGGTGCATTCATTGCAATAGTTATGACGGGACTGGACCAGGATATGATGCAGAAAAATCTTTCCTGCCGGAACCTGAGGGATGCAAAGAAAAATATGTACTGGATGAGCATTTCCCTGATCCCTGTAAATCTGTTATTTCTATCACTCGGTGCACTTCTTTTTATTTTTGCCAGCCAGTTTGCCATTTCTCTTCCGGAACAGTCGGATGATCTTTTCCCCTTGATTGCCACCCAGGGGCATCTTCCACCTGTCGTTACGGTATTTTTCATTCTGGGACTTGTGGCTGCTGCATATTCCAGTGCTGACTCGGCGTTGACTTCCCTGACCACATCTTTCACTGTGGATATACTCAATGGGTCAAAGCTTTCTGAAGAAAAACTCAAGCGAATGCGTATGATGGTCCATATTGGGATTTCGTTGACGTTGCTCTTCGTCATACTACTTTTCAGGGCGATTAATAACCAGAGTGTGATATCAGCAGTTTTCACCGTAGCGGGATATACTTACGGTCCACTTCTGGGTTTCTACAGCTTCGGACTTTTCACGAAATACAAGGTTAAAGACCGCTGGGCACCCCTGGTGGCTATCGCTTCTCCAATCCTCTGCTACATCATCAGCTCAAACTCCGAAGTCCTGCTCAATGGATACAATTTTGGCTTCGAACTCCTTATCCTGAACGGTCTGCTGACTTTCTTTGGACTTTTCATAATTCGTACTAGGAACGGGGATATAGGTTATGCCTGACGTCGCGTTAGCGATGTAGCAGCGATCTATATTCCTATTCTGAAAAGTCTACCTCACCCTTTCCGACAGAATAAATTTCAGAAAGGATGGTACTGTAGGCCTCGTAAATTTTACGGCGCTTTAGCTTTGCAGTGGGTGAGAGTTCACCGGTTTCTGAACTCCATTCATCCTTAACAAGCCGGATCCTCTTGATCCTTTCATGTTCGTTAAGGTCCTTGTTTAATTCCTTAACTTCCTTATTCACACGGTCGTTTACCTCCTTAAAGCCAATTAGTTCCTCGTTGTCCTGATACTTAATATCATGCCTGGAAGCCCATTCATGAAGAAAGGGGAAGTTTGGAGAAATAATTGCTGATGCAAATTTTTCATTCTCTCCCACAACCATTGCCTGTTCTATGAAGAAAGATTCCTTTAATTTATTTTCAATGACCTGTGGAGCGATGTATTTACCGTTTGATAATTTGAACATTTCCTTCTTACGGTCAGTGATTTTAAGGTATTTCCCCTCAATAAACTCACCTATATCACCGGTATGGAACCATCCATCATCGTCGATAACCTCTTTGGTCAGTTCGGGCTGGTTATAATAGCCCATCATTACATTGGGACCCTTGCAGAGAATCTCTCCATCTTCCGCAATCTTTACCTCAACTCCTCCGCTTACCACAGGTCCGACCGTGCCGAACATTACCTCATTGGTAACAACGTTGTTCGCCGCGATAACGGGTGAGGTTTCTGTAAGTCCGTAACCTTCCAGTACCTGGATTCCGGCTGCCCAGAAGACCCTGGCAAGCCTTGGCTGGAGGGCTGCAGATCCGGAAACAATAATCTTAATATTTCCCCCCAGGGCTTCACGCCATTTCGAGAAAATCAGCTTATCTGCAATTTTCAGTTTCTGGTGATAGAACCAACCATTCGGAGGATTCAATTCAAACCTTAGTCCAAGGTTTACAGCCCAGAAGAAAATACTCTTCTTAATACCTTTGAGGTCCTTGCCTTTCCCCATGATCTTGTCATAGACACGCTCGAGAAGGCGGGGGACTGTCAGGAAAATTTCGGGTTTAATCTCCTTTACATTATCCACAATGGTTCCCATATTTTCAGCATAATAGACGGCTATGCCCAGGTACTGGAAATGGTAATTAACCATTCGCTCATAAATATGGCTGATGGGCAGGAAGGAGAGGGTTTTATCCCCGTGGCCAAGGTTATGAACCTCTGCTGTGGCTTTGAAATTGCTGACCACATTGTTCTGGGAGAGTTTCACTCCCTTTGGAAATCCAGTGGTCCCGGATGTATACAGGAGAGTGAAAAAGTCCTCCGGTTTGACAGAAGCTTTTAATTTTTCCAGTTCATCCTTAAATCCGTCGGCAGATTTTTTACCAAGTTCAACAACATCCATCCAGTTTTTGGCACCCTCCACATCATTAAATGTGTAAACCTCCTTCACGGATTCGACCTTGTCTGCAATAGGTTTAATCTTGTTGTAAAGTGCTTTGTCGGAAAGGAAAATTACCGAGGGTTTTGAGTCTTTCAGGATGTATTCATATTCTTCTTTGCTGATGGTAGGATAAATCGGCACATGGATTATCCCGGTCTGTGCAATTCCCATATCAACGAAGTTCCACTGGGGGCGATTGTTCGAAATAGTGGCTACCTTATCTCCTTTTTTGAGTCCCATCGCCAAAAGTCCATAAGAGACATTGTTCGCGAAATCAATGTACTGGTCTGATGAGTAACGAACCCATACCCCTTCCTCTTTGCCTGCCAAGGCATCTTCCATTTTGTATTTTTCCTTGTAAAGGTTCAGCAGATCAAATGTCCTGGTGATTTCCATAATTCATGTTTTTAGGATTAGTAAATCAAATATATGAAAATATTCGGGTATGGAGTTTTGTATATCTTTGCCACATGAAAAAACACATATTAGTATTGCTGGCGGGGTTGATATTCCTGTCCTTCACAAAAGACAATCCTGCCTACAAGATTTACAATTCCAAGGGGAAAGATATAAAGTACTCGAAGATGCTTGCCGAGCTTTCTGAGGCAGAAGTGATACTTTTTGGGGAGTACCATGACAATCCTATTTCCCACTGGCTGCAGATTGAAATTACAGGCGATCTTTATGAGGCCCTTGCAGATTCCCTCATCCTTGGAGCAGAAATGTTTGAGGCTGATAATCAGTTGCTTTTGGATGAATATCTGAGTGGATTGTGCACAGAAACTTATTTTGAGTCTCAGGCAAGGTTATGGGATAATTATAAAACGGATTATAAACCTCTGTTAAAATTTGCTGTTGATAGTAATCTCATGTTTGTAGCAACCAATGTTCCAAGGCGCTATGCCAATCTGGTTTACCGGGAGGGTTTCGAAGGACTTGAAACCCTTTCAGATGAAGCAAAGGCATATGTGGCTTCAATTCCCATAGACTATGACCCCGAATTACCCGGATATAAGAAAATGCTCGAGATGGGCGCCCATATGGGAGGAGGAATGAGCGCAGATAATCTGCCGAAGGCACAGGCAATCAAGGATGCAACCATGAGCCATTTTATACTTCAGAACTGGTCGGTCGGTAAGCTGTTTTTACATTTCAACGGTTCGGGCCACTCCGATAATTATGAAGGAATTGTATGGTACCTGCAACAGGAGATGCCCGATTTGAAGATTGTTACGATTACCACAGTAATGCAGGAAAGTGCGGAAAAACTGATGGAAGAATCAGCCGGCCAGGCCGATTTCACAATTGTGGTTCCCGAAAATATGACAAGGACCTATTAGCCTGTATTCTCAGACTGACTTTTCAATAATCCCGGCAAGCATGCTTATGGCTTTCGGAATGCCTGATGGATTTTTTCCACCTGCGGTAGCATAGAAATCCTGTCCTCCACCTCCACCCTGGATTTCACTGGATACCTCCCGGATTAACTTTCTTGCATCCAGATTCAGTTCTTTGACAAGGTTCTCGGAGATCATCACGGTCAGGTGAGCCTTACCATCCAGGTCAGTTCCGATAATCAGGACCAGGTTTTTAACCTCTTTTTTCAGTTCAAACGCCAGAGTCTTAATGTTTTCTGCCGGCCTGATCATCAATTCCTCAGCGATAAGGTTGATATTACCAACTTTACGGATCTTATTCACCATGTTTTTCATTGCAACCCCTCTCAGGTCCTTACTAAATCCCTCATGCATCTTTTTCATCTCTGCATTCTCGGAAATTGTTTTCTGGATGGTTGCAATAATATTATGCGATTTGAAAAGCTCTTGCAGGGTATCGATTATATCAAGCTTCTGGTCTACAAATTTTTCGGCTGCAGGTCCTGCCACTGCCTCAATGCGCCTTATCCCGGCTGCAATAGCTGATTCCCTTGTGATTTTAAGGAACCCGATATTTCCTGTAGAAGCAACATGGATACCTCCGCAAAGTTCGATGGAGTCACCGAATTTAATTACCCGAACATTGTCTCCGTATTTCTCACCAAAAAAGGCCATTGCCCCCATATCCATGGCCTTATTCATGGGAACAGAACGTGATTCCTCAAGTACTGCATTCTCGCGGATCAACTGGTTCACTCTTTTCTCAATCCTGTCCAGATCCTCCTTTTCCACTTTTGAGAAATGGGAGAAATCGAACCTTAGGTAATCGGGATGAACAAGAGAACCTTTCTGCTCTACATGTGTCCCAAGTATTTCCCGGAGAGCAAAATGCAATAGATGAGTTGCTGTGTGATGGTATGAAGTAGTAGTCTTGGCCTTCCGGTTTACAAAGGCCTGAAATGTCACATCTGGATTCTTAGGTAATTTATCGGCAATATGAATAATAAGGTTGTTTTCCTTTTGAGTATCCAGGATACGGATTTTTTCAGATACTGCTTCAAGTGTACCGGTATCGCCTACCTGTCCACCACTCTCCGCATAAAACGGAGTTTTGTCAAAGACAAGCTGGTAGCGGATCTTTCCCTTTTCTTTAGTTTTGCGGTAACGTAGAATTCGTATATCTGCC
>DRHS01000057.1 GCA_011053095.1 Bacteroides sp. | reverse complement strand
GTATAACATCAGGTGTTCATGTGGAATCATCGAGCGGAAAACTCGGAGAAGGTACTAAGGTCCGTATTCGTGGATCCAGCTCCATCTCTGCAGACAACCAGCCTCTTTATGTGGTTGACGGTATTCCGTTGTATACAGAAAATACAGCTATCCTTACCAACCACCCGACCAATCCCATGGCCCAATTCAACATGGCCGACGTGGAAACCATACAGGTATTGAAAGATGCATCGGCAGCAGCCATATATGGCTCCAGGGCTGCCAACGGCGTGATCATGATTACCACGAAAAAAGGAAAGGCCGGAAAGACTAACATTGACCTTAATTTCTCACAGGGAGTAAGTACAAGATCTAATGTTGTAGGATTTCTAAACGCCGCAGAATACAGGGAACTCCTGGATGAAGCAGCTCAGAACGGACTGGATCAGGGTGACCCCTGGGGATTTGGAGACCTGGCAGCAGTGCAGGATTGGCTGAATTCCGTAATTCCTGGTTACATTGAGGGTACTTATGACCAGGACTATGATGAAAACTGGGAGGAAGAAGCATTTCGTCAGGGATCGGTTACAAACCTTGACGTTTCTGCAAGCGGCGGTAATGAAAAGTCCAGCTTTTATACCGGGATATCCTACCTTGACCAGGAAGGGATCCTCATTAACAACAGGTTCAGAAGGGCAAGCGCAAGGCTGAACCTTGAACATGCTGCAAGTAATAAATTAAAAATCGGGGTGAATACGATGTTCTCCAGGACTCGAATGGATAGAATGTCCGGAGATAATGCCTTCTCCACACCCTTGCAGCTGGTGGCCCAGGTTCCGGTAACACCGATTATTGATCCAAATACCGGAGAACTTAATAGAAATACCTTATATCCTAGCGGTCTGATCGATGCCCGGGATAACTTTTCTAAAAATGTTGCGTATCGTGCAATTGGTAATACGTATTTCACATGGGAAATTGTGAGGGGATTAGCATGGAGGACAGATGTAGGATTTGACTTAATAACCCAGAAAGAGGACGGCTACCAGGGAAGAAATACCAGTGATGGAGCACCTGATGGACAGGGATTAGCAAGGAACGTGAATGTCCTAAAGTTCACTACAAATAACTACTTAAGTTATAGTAAAACCATTGGGAGTATGCATTCCATTGATGCTGTGGCAGGCATGAGTTTTGAAAATGTAGAAAGGAACCTTCAGTCAGTGCAGGCTTCCGGTTTCCCTACCGATGCATTTCAAACAATTGCCAGTGCGGCAAATAACACATTTTATAATGCATCGGAAACCGGTTTTGCCTATGTTTCCTATTTCGCCCGGGCAAACTATAAACTGATGGACAGATATTTGTTGGGAGCCAGTGTCAGACATGACGGATCTTCCCGATTCGGAATAAACAGCAGATATGGGACCTTCCCGGCAGTTTCTGCAGGCTGGATTATGTCAAGGGAAAGCTTTTTGCAAAATGCTTCCAGGATAAGCTTTCTGAAAATCAGGGCAAGTCATGGCCTGACAGGAAACTCAGGTATTGGTAATTTCGCCCACATGGGTACCTATGTCGGTGCAAATTATGCCGGAACCTCCGGGATTCGTCCATGGTCCCTGGCCAGTCCCGACCTGAAATGGGAAACAACCGCCCAGTCAGATATAGGGATCGATTTTGGCTTCTTCCGCAACCGGATCAATGGTGAGATTGATTACTATTATAAAAAGACAACTGATCTCTTGCTGGCACGCACACTTCCAGCCAGTTCCGGTTATACAGGGGTAACCCAGAATATCGGTTCACTTGAAAATAAGGGATGGGAAGTTGTAATTAACACCAGCAACCTTACCGGTCAATTTCAGTGGAACACAAGCTTTAATATTTCCGGAAACAAGAACAAGGTACTCGACATCGCCGGACCCGATATCATTGTTGGTGAGAACAGGGTTCGGGAAGGACAGCCAATCGGAGTCTTTGTAACCCGTGACTTTGCAGGTGTTAATCCGGATAACGGACATGCATGGTACTGGATGGATGATGGTACGAAAACAGAGGACTATAATCTGGCTCCCAACCGTGTAGTTGGTTCTCCAAACCCGGATTTTGTAGGTGGAATGACTAACGCCTTTTACTATAAAGGTTTTGATCTAAACGTCCTGCTTTCTTTTGTCTATGGAAACAGTGTATACAACGGGGGCGGACAATACCAGTCCATGCAATTCTCCAACTGGATCGATAACCAGACCAAAGACATGTTGAACCGCTGGCAGAAACCAGGTGATGTAACAGATGTACCCCAGGCTGTATTCCCATTCTCAGATTATTCTGCAACCACTCCAAACTCAAGATGGTTGAGCGATGCATCATATCTCAGGCTAAAAAGTGTAAGCCTTGGGTACAACCTGCCTGCACAGGTACTTCAAAGGATGAAACTACGATCTCTCAAAATTTATGCTACGGCTACAAACCTTTTTACCTGGACCAATTACAAAGGTTGGGATCCGGAGGTAAATTACCTTGACGGTGCCGGTACAAGCCAGACCAGGGATAATATCTTCCAGGGCCAGGATTTCTATACGGCTCCTCAGGCCCGGACGATAACCGTAGGTATAAAAGTAGGTATCTGATGAATGCTGACAGTAATAATCAAAAATTTAGAAAAATGAAAGAAACTAGTATAAAGTATATGATTATGGTACTGCTGGCAGGATTCACACTTACATCCTGCGATAAGTACCTGGATATTGAACCCAAGCAACAGATCAATGCAGAAACCGCCATCCAAAGTGGCGAGGATGTACAGCTGCTGCTGATAAGCGCGTATGAAGGAATCAAAGGAACCAGGGGTACCTCCGAAGCAGGTGAACTTTACGGGGGCTCTTTTAATTTTGCCTCTGAAATGATTGCCGGTACAGATGATGTTGTATGGCGAGGAACCTATGAAGAACAAAGGGAGTTCTATGCCAAGTCAATTACTACCGGAAACCTTATGGTCAGGGACACCTGGATACGAGGATACGAAGTCATTAATATTGTAAACCTCGTAATCTCTGAGCTGGATGTGGTGGTAGACGCGGATCAAAAGAAACGCCTTGAAGGCGAAGCGAAAGCCATTCGTGGAATGCTTTACTTTGAATTTGCAAGGTTATGGGGACTCCCATACGAAGCAGGCCAGACGAACAGCCAACTGGCTGTTCCACTGATCACATCGCCCACAAAGAGTGCAGACGATGTGACCGAACCTGCAAGGAACACAGTGGAAGAGGTGTATACGCAGGCAATTCAGGACCTGGGAGACGCTGAAACACTGCTTGCTGATTTTGCAGATAATGACGGGTATTTATCAACCTATGCAGCTTCTGCTGTATTGTCGAGGATCTACCTCCAGCAGGGCAGGTATGAGGATGCTGCACAAGCGGCAGACAAGGTAATACAATCAGGCATATATGCGTTGGAATCAAATCCCCTAAATTCATTCAACAACAAAGGATTTGTTGCTGAAGACGTATTTGCAATTCGACAGAATGAGACCAGTAATTATGGTGAGAGCAATGACGGACTGTCAACTCATTATGCCTCTACGGCGGGACAGGGACGTGGTGATATAGATATCACACAGAATTTCCTGGATAAATTCCATGCCAATGACAACAGAGGAGGCCTGATGACAAATACCATTCCACAAGTTACTCTGATCGACAATATCACCGAGATGTATTATGTCGGGATCAGTGACCTCGGGAGTGGTGGAAATGCTACATCAAAGTATGGCGACAGCCGGCGCAATTTTCCGGTAATTCGTCTTGCTGAAATGTATGTTACCCGGGCAGAAGGCAATTTCGAAGCAGGTACCTCTCATGGAGATACTCCTGTGAATGATATCAATGTTGTCCGCTTGCGTGCAAACGCTCCACTACTGCCAAGTGTTGACCAGGATGCAATACGCATGGAAAGGTACTTTGAATTGTGCTGGGAAGGACACAGGCTGCATGACCTGAAACGCTGGAAGCAGAATATCGGAACGGACCCGTATGATGCAGGGAACCTTATCTTCCCCATCCCGGAAAGGGAGATGGAGGCAAATACAAAACTCGTTCAGAACAGTTATTACACAGGAGGCTAGAGATCCATTGCCGGATGTTTTCTGTGTGGGGGCCGGCTCTTCGGAGCGGGCCCCTTCTATTTTTACCCATTCATGTTATATAACTCCTCCGGTAAAATTCAATTTTTCGATTAGCTGATTAACTTTGATTTACTGTAAAAGTAACCAGGCATCAATGCAAAAAATTCTCATTCTTGGAGCCGGACTATCCACCTCCACATGTATAAAATACCTGCTTGACCATTCGCAGGAAAATGAATGGAAAATAATCCTGGGTGACATCAATGAAGAACTTGCCAGGAAGAAGATTTCATACCATCCCAACGGGAATGCAATCCGGTTCGATGTTCAGGATGATACACAAAGGGATAAGCTTATCTCTGAAGCAGATCTGGTTATATCCATGCTGCCCGCCCGTATGCATATCCTTGTGGCTGAAAGCTGCCTGAACAGCAGCAAGAATCTTGTTACGGCATCATATGTATCTGAGGAGATTCGAAAACTTCATCAGGATGCAAGGGATAAGGGTATCCTGATGCTAAATGAAATTGGAGTTGATCCGGGTATAGATCATATGTCGGCAATGAGAATCCTTGACAGGATACGTGCTGAAGGAGGAAAGGTGACGGTATTTGAGTCTAAAACCGGGGGACTTGTAGCTCCGGGGTCGGATAATAATCCATGGAATTATAAATTCACCTGGAATCCACGGAATGTTGTGCTTGCGGGACAAAAAGGAGCACGTTTCCTCCATAACGGGAAATTCAAATACATCCCCTATCACAAACTCTTTGAGAGGTACGAAATCATCAAGATCCTGGACCTGGGCAAATTTGAGGTCTATCCAAATCGTGATTCGCTTACCTACCAGGAAGAATATGGCCTGCAGGATATCCGCACAATGTTCAGGGGAACCATACGAAGAACAGGCTTTTGCGATGCCTGGAATGCACTTGTACAGCTCGGAGCTACCGATGATTCATACCTGGTAGAATTCCCGGGGGAAATGACCTATAGGGATTTCACAAACAGTTTCCTGGCTTATAATATTATTGATCCTGTAGAAAAAAAGCTATCGGGATACCTGAAGCTGGATCCTGAAGGTGAAATAATGAAGAAACTGGAATGGATCGGACTTTTTGAGAACAGGAAGGCAGCTGTACAGGACCAAACACCCGCCAGAGTTCTACAGGCCCTGCTAGAAGAAAAGTTAAAGCTCGATACCGGTGACAAAGACATGATCGTAATGCAACACCAGATTGAATACCAGCTTAATTCAAAGACTCATCGTATTGTTTCCTCCATGGCGATCATTGGTGAAGACAGTACCCAAACCGCTATGTCTATGACCGTGGGATTACCCCTGGCAATAGCGAGCAAGCTGATCCTTCAGAACAGAATATCATTAAAGGGAGTGCAAATACCTATCCACAGGGAGATCTATGATCCGATAATGGAAGAACTTAAAAACTACGGGATCCGTTTCACAGAAGAAAATCAGAAAGCAAGATAGAACTCATCTGTCAACTCCCTGTACTTCTCAGTATAATCATGCCTCTGCCTTTCAATAATTAATTCATCCGATGAGACTCTATCCGTCCTGAATAGTCTGTACTCCAATAGATGTCTTTTAACCGGCAGGTCAGGATTAGGTTTTACCTTCATGATCCTTTGCAGGAATAAGCCCTTATCAGTAGCCAGATTTTCAAACTCCCTGCTTTCCCGGGTCGGAAGTACCAGGCAGAACCTGCTATTCTCATGCATCAGGCGGGGGACTATAACTGCCAGTTCATCCAGGGAGAGAAGAATGTCGTGTTTGCTGATGCCAAGACTACCCGAAGCCGGTCGCAGTGAGTCCTGGAAGAACGGGGGATTGGAGACAATTATGTCAAACTTATCCTTGGTAGAAAATTTCTGCAAAGGACTGTGGATCAAGGTGATCCTCTTGCTCCAGGGACTATCCATGATATTCTCTCCAGCCTGTTCGAATGAAGCCCGGTCAATCTCAATTGCTGTAATCTTTGCATCGGATCGTTGAGCAAGCATAAGAGCCAACAGTCCCGTCCCCGTTCCAATATCAAGAGCAGTCTCCGACCCGGATATATCGGCCCAGGCCCCAAGCAGAACTCCATCGGTACCAACCTTAAATCCGGACCGGTCCTGTTTTATGGTAAACTGTTTAAATTGAAACCAGGAATTTGCCATCTTACTTGCTTTCAAAAACTCCTAATCCAAAAAGAGCATAATCATACCTGACCGGATCGGAAGGATCAAATCCACGTAGAATGGCAGTCAGCTCCTCAACTGCCTCCCAATCATTTTGCCTGCGTTTAAGAATCCCGAGTTGTCTTGCCACATTTCCTGTATGCACATCAAGGGGAATATACAGATGGGCAGGATCTATTCCTTCCCATATCCCCAGATCCACTCCCGCATGATCCTTCCTGACCATCCAGCGCAGAAATAGATTTATCCGCTTGGCAGCTGACCCCCTGCCGGGATCAGCAATATGCTTTCTGCTCCTGGGTTTATGATCCGTTAAAAAAAATTCACTCCGGAAGTTCAAAATTGCATCCTTAATACTTCTGTTTTTTTGATAGCCCTCATAGAATGGCTGATATAATCCCTTCCCATCCCTATAAAGTCGTTGTAGGGAAAGCATAAAAAAAATGCAATCCTCGCCGTTGAAGGTCCTGTGCTTAAAATCCCTGAAAACTTCCAGATCATCTGCATCCATATTCATCAGAAACTCATGGGGACTGTTATCCATCCGGCGGATCAGGTCAAGGGTATTCCTGATAATAATGTCTCTCCGGCCCCAGGCCAGCATGGCTGCCAGGAATCCTGATATTTCAATGTTTTCACGATCACTGAATGAATGTGGGATCTGAATCGGATCGTCCTTAATGAAGGCCGGGGTATTATAAAGGATGGCTTTCTCCTCAAGAAGGTTTCGAAGAGTGTCGGACATAATCAGGTGATGATTTGCCCGTCCTTCATTGTGATCATGCGATCGGACATGCCGGCGAGTTCTTTGTCATGAGTTACAATGACAAAGGTTTGATTGAATTTCTCACGCAATACGAAAAACATTTCATGGAGTTCTGTTTTATTCTGGCTGTCAAGATTACCTGAGGGTTCGTCTGCCAGAATTACAGCAGGGTCATTTACAAGCGCCCTGGCTACTGCCACCCTTTGCTGCTCTCCGCCGGACAATTCCTTTGGTTTATGTTCAAGCCTGGCCTCGAGACCAAGAAAGGACAATAACTCATTTGCCCTGGCTTCTACCTCTTTCCTTGAGCGTTTTGCAATAAATCCGGGTATGCAAACATTCTCGAATGCCGTGAATTCAGGCAAGAGATGGTGAAACTGGAATACAAAGCCAATCTTCTGGTTCCGGAATTTCGCCATTTGTTTCTCCCTAAGCGAATCAATATCAGTATCACCTATCCAAACCTTCCCCTGGTCCTTTTGCATAAGGGTACCTATGATCTGAAGCAATGTTGTTTTACCTGCACCACTGGCTCCAACGATTGAAATGATCTCTCCCTCCTTTATTTCCAGGTCTATTCCCTTTAAAACCTGCAGGTCTCCAAAGGATTTTGTAATGTTTAAGGTTCGGATCATCAGAGAATCATTTAAGTATAAGGTACAAATATATCAAATAGACCAATAGCATTGTAAGTCCTTTCCATCTAGAGATAAGCGACTTTGGGGGCAGGAGTAAAATAAAAATTAAAAACACAGCTACACCAACAAACCAGAATATATCAAAGCTCAGGATCAGTGGGTTTGCATCGATTGGCTTAATCATGGTTGTAACCCCGAGAACCATTCCGATATTAAAAATATTTGAGCCTAAAATATTCCCAATAGAAATGTCCGTCTGCTTTCTAAATGCAGCAATAGCTGAGGTTGTAAGTTCAGGAATACTCGTTCCAAGAGCAATGATTGAGACGGATATAATCCGCTCGCTCAACCCTATTTCCATGGCAATTGATACTGCATTATCAACAAGCAGATTTGCTCCCAGTGCAAGTCCCCCACTCGCAGCAATAACATACAATACAGCGACCCAGACCTTCATGCCCGGTTTTACGGTACTAATGTCATCCTGACTATCCTTTCTTGACCGGATAACAGACATGGTTATAAAAAAAACTAAAAGCGTTAATATAAATACGCCCTCAATTGAAGAGAATCTCAGGTCACGCAGAAAAAACCAGGCCAGCAAGCTGAACAGCATCATAAATGAACCATCGAACCATATTATCCTGGACTTAACAGGGATTGGCAAAATGATCGCAGCAATAGCGAGTACCAGAAGGATATTGGAGATATTAGATCCAATAATATTATAGACAGCTACATCTGTATGACCTTTTATGGCTCCTGTCAGACTAACCAGGAGCTCAGGGGCAGAGGTCCCGATCGCCACGATAGTCAATCCAATTAAGAAAGGAGAAAGATTCAGCCGTTGGGCGATAGATACACTACCGCTTATAAGCAACCTCCCGCTAAAAATAAGAAAGGTAAATCCAAGCAGTAGCAAGAGATATTCCATGGAGTTTGAATGGTAAGAAACGGTAAGCTGCTCAGGATTCGGCTTACTTCAAACCGTCTTTTAATTTACTAAAATCCTTCGCTACATCCCCTGCGCTGTCCTTAATACTTTTTCCCACGTCTTTAAGTTCATCTGATATCTCGGGGGCAGCATTATTGAGCTCACGCTTAATATCATCAGCAGCCTTACGGAATTCCCTCATACCCTTTCCCAGTCCCCTTGCCATCTCAGGTATTTTCTTTGAACCAAAGAGAAGCAGAACCGCAAGTCCGAGGATTACGATCTCCTGTCCGCTTATGAATAAAAACTCAATCATAATTTATTAATGTGGCTATAAAGATACATTAAAATTTGTTTGATTGGAATGCAATTGTCATTGCTTAGCACGTCGCTGACATCTGTGCGGATAGCACAGCTGAAAGGCTCCTTAGCTAACAATGCTAATTGCAATCAAATTTTCAACCTCTCTTTTTAGCCCGAAGTACCCTGGTAGTTTCGGATTTCAGGATTGTGTCATAAACGATAGGAGTTGCTATGAACAGGGATGAATAGGTTCCGACTACGACCCCGATCAGGAGAGCGAATGTAAATCCACGGATTACTTCACCTCCGAACAGGAAGATCATAAGCAATACAAAAAAGGTACTCAAAGAGGTACTGAAAGTACGGCTGAGGGTACTGTTCAATGCCAGGTTGATGATCTCCGAACGCTCCCGTTTGCGGTAAAGTCCGACATACTCCCTGATCCGGTCAAAAACAACCACAGTATCGTTGATTGAATAACCCACAACTGTAAGGATGGCCGCAATAAAGGCCTGGTCAACCTCCATGGAGAATGGCAATATGCCATAAAAAATGGAGAAGATCCCGAGTACGATAAGGACATCGTGTATCAGCGCTGCTATTGCACCCATACCGAACTGCCAGTTCTTGAATCGGACAAGTATATAAATAAAGATCGCCACAAGCGCAAGAAGGACGGCCCATACTGCCTGTTTTTTGATATCGTCTGCTATTGTGGGACCCACCTTCTGTGAACTTTGCCGGTAATCGGCCATAAAGGTCTCAAACGAAACATTATCACCTATATAAGGCTGAAGTCCCTCGTAAAGAAGTCTTTCAACTTCCTCATCAGCTTCCGCTACATTCTCATCAATCTTATATTTTGTGGTAACCCTTATCTGGTTGTCTCCACCGAAAGTTATTACCTGTGGGGACTCCCCGTAAACTTCTTCCAGGCTGTTCTGGACATCGAGGGTATTAATAGGCTGCTCAAACTTAACAACATAGGTACGTCCACCTGTGAAATCAATACCCTGGTTCAGTCCCCTGGTAACCAATGAAACAATTCCCAGAACTATTATAATACCGGAGATAACATAGAATACCCGTCGTTTTGCAATAAACTGAACATTCAAGTTCTTAAAAGCGTTTTCTGTAAGTTTTGTGGAGAATGTGATTTTATGTCCTTTAGTAAGCATCCTCTCATAAATAAGGCGTGTGATAAAGATTGCTGAGAAGAGTGAGGTTGAAATACCGATCACAAGAGTTGTGGCAAAACCTTTAATGGGACCGGTACCGAAAATAAGCAGTATGATTCCGGTCAGCAGAGTGGTAACGTTGGCATCAATAATTGCCGAGTATGCATGCTTATAACCATCAGCTATTGCGAGCCTTAATCCCTTACCGGCTGCAAGCTCCTCCCGGATCCTCTCGTATATAAGTACGTTTGCATCAACCGACATACCGATCGTAAGGACTATACCTGCAATTCCAGGAAGGGTAAGAACCGCACCAAGCGATGCAAGCACCCCGATCAGGAAGAACATGTTTGCGAGCAGTGCAATATCTGCAACCAATCCTCCTCTGCGGCTGTAATAAAATACCATATATAACAGAACAGCTCCGAAGGCAAGCAGGAAGGAATTAAGTCCTGATTTGATGGCTGCCTGTCCGAGCGAGGGACCAACAATGGCTTCCTGCACAATCCTTGCGGGCGCTGGTAGTTTACCGGATTTCAAAACGTTGGTAAGGTCCTCAGCTTCTGCATAGGTAAAATTACCAGTGATAGTTGAACGTCCGTTAGGGATCTCCCCATTAACCGTCGGAGCAGAAACAACAAAATTATCCAGAACTATTGCGATGGATTTCCCAACATTCTCCCGGGTAAGCCGGGCCCATACCTGGGATCCTTCCGGATTCATCCCCATTGTAACAGTTGGAGCTCCGCCCGTCTGTGCAAAATCAACATTGGCACTTGTTACCGCGGATCCATCCAGAGGCGGCCTGCCGTCACGTCCGGTCTGACGTAATGAATACAATACGAAATAATTACCGCCCTCATCAAACGGTGCCATATCCCAATGGAAACTAACATCTCTTGGAAGAATTGACCGTATCTGAGGCATGTTCAGGTAAATCCTGATCTTCCCGGTATCCTTGTAATGTGCAAATCCTACACCTGCACCAGGGACGAATTGACCATCGCGGGTAACGTTTGGCTGAAGTATACCAAGCAATGGATTCTCTTGAATAAAAGCATCAAGAGTCAAAGATGTTGTATCAATTCCAATGCTGTCGGCTGCCAGCTGTTCAAGCAAACTAAGTTGCTCAGCAGGTGTATCGGTTTCCTGAGTTCCGTCAGGCTGATCCAGGTCTGCAAGAAGCGAATTCTCCTCCACTTTAGTTTCATCGGCGTTCCCGGTATTAGTTCTTTCGGAAGCTTCCGTCGATTCTCTCAGAGTTTCTTCTGCATCAAGAATTTCCTTCAGGCGACTATTGGCGTCTTGCAGGTAAGGAAAGATCTCTGCATTATCGTAAGTTTCCCAAAACTCCAGGCTGGCTGTTCCCTGCAGAAGCTTTCTTACCCTTTCCGGCTCCTTAACACCCGGTAATTGTACGAGGATTCTCCCCTGGGTCTCCAGGCGCTGAATGCTGGGCTGGACTACTCCAAAGCGGTCAATACGGTTGCGCAGAACATTAAAGGCATTGTCCATAGCACCCTCGGTCTGTATCCGTATAACCCTTATAACTTCATTATTGGATGTATTAAAATCAATTTCTCCCCTTAATTCCCTGGTAGCAAAAATTGCTGCCAGCCGGGCATTGGGATCAATTTCCTCAAAGGCCCTGGCAAACAGGGTTATAAAATCGTCCTGGCTGTTTTTCTGGTATTCCCTTGCTAGTGCAATTGCCTCGTTAAAAGTAACATCTGTACTGTAATTGGAAAGAGACCGGATCATGTCAACCATTGACACTTCAAGAGTAACGTTCATTCCTCCTTTAAGGTCGAGTCCGAGGTTAATCTCTCTTTCCCTACATTCACGGAAGGTATACTTTCGTACTAAAATATTGAAAACTACCTCGCTTGCCATCGAGTCAAGATAACTTGCTACCCTGGAGGAATCTCCTGCTGCATACTCAACGGCATCGTTTTGTACTTTGCGGCTAACAAAGGTAAATGACAACTGGTAAAGACATACAATGGCCAGTGCAATGGCAAATAGCCTTATGGCCCCTTTATTCTGCATTTGGTTATGATTTATATATACAATGCCTTCCGGCGTCCCTGATTTGGACCCGCAAATATATACAATTTTCGCATTTTTCACCGGTTAAACCCGGGAAAATTAAACAGGAGTTAAACAGGCATGAATTATTAGAAAAGATTCATGTCATCAAGGACTTTCATGACTGATTTTACAGAATTGGCAGATTGGTTGAGCAGGGCCAGTTCATCATCCGTCAAATCGAGCTCAATTACCTTTTCAATACCGTCTTTCCCAAGTACCACCGGCAGTCCCAGGTAAACATCACTGAGTCCGTATTGTCCGTCGAGACGAATGGAAACAGGAACGGTCAACTTCCGGTCGGTAAGGATAGCTTCAGCCATCTGGGCTGCAGCTGCACCAGGAGCGTACCAGGCCGAGGTACCCAGTAGTTTTACAATCTCACCACCCCCTTTGCGGGTTCTCTGTACTATGGCCTCGCTGGTCTCATCATCCATCAGTTTGCTTAAAGGAACACCGCCCACTGTGGTTAATCGGGGAAGTGGTACCATTGTAT
>DRHS01000056.1 GCA_011053095.1 Bacteroides sp. | reverse complement strand
GGAGGAACTATGAGAAACTGGGACTTGATTGCATGAGGTATTCGGCTACTATTTCATCATCATAATTGATCTCAGGAAGCAAAATAATGTCACCTCCGGCTGCCATACCGGCATAGAGCGCGATCCAGCCTGCATGATGTCCCATTACCTCAATGACCATGATACGTTTATGAGAGTTGGCCGTGCTGTGAAGCCTGTCTATAGCTTCAGCAGCTATTGTTACTGCCGAGTCGAAACCGAATGTTATCTCAGTACCCCATACATCATTGTCAATGGTCTTGGGTATCCCAATAATATTGAGACCCAGTTCAGACAACTTCCAGGCCGTCTTCATAGTCCCGTTTCCACCGATACATACAACGCAATCAAGTCCCAGTTTCTCATAGTTCCTCCGGATTATCTCCGGTTTATCAATTTCCATCATGTAATTGCTTGATTTACGGAAGGGCTTTTCCCGCGAAGTCCCAAGGATGGTGCCCCCTTCGGTAAGTAACCCTGACAGATGGCTCTCCTGAATTTCGAAATATTCATTTTCAATAAGCCCCAGGAATCCTGATGAAATACCAAGTACCTGCATATTATGTTCAATGAGTGCGGTTTTGGCAACTCCCCGAATAGCTGCATTCAGTCCCGGGCAATCCCCCCCGGCAGTTAATATTCCAATTTTCATAATTCTTCAATTAGGTTTTTATCATATGTCATTCCGATCGGCTCTGGTTTCCTGGGCAGAGCCAGTTCCTTGATTTTTAGTTTCCATGCCAGGGTCTGTTCCCCCTTCAAGTTCTTTAATTTCTGCCTGTATGCTGCGTTCCCTGAACAATAAGAAGGTAAGTCCCGCAATCACGCAGAAAACAAAACCAACCAGACCGTTGAGCCGGATCCCGAGGTCATCGCCCGGATCCTTCCCCCAAAGGGTCATAATGGTAAATATCATAATGCCTGCAGTCATCCCGAGCTTATAAAAGAAATTGCGAATAGCAAAATACATCCCCTCCTTCCGGAAACCTGTTTTCAATCCATCCAGCTGCGCAATTTCAGCAATGATCGCATAGGGGATAATCCCAAGTATAGCGACTGGAAGAGATGCGAGCAGAGCGAAAAAGTAGATCTGTAATTTAGGCGAAAACGGGAGTTTGCCAAGGTAAAATATTCCTATGAATATTACCCCGAGAAAGACTAGTGCAAAGGAGACCATAAATTTCTTCTGTATGCTTTTTGAGATATGGAGAACAAGAGGATAGAATAGAAGGGATACAAGAATCATTAAACCTAATACGGAACTTCCCATAGCCTCTTTAAGTCCCAGGAGAACTTTAAGGTAATAAAGCATCCCACTGGCAATTATGGCGATGGCAAGGAAGTAGGAAAAATCTGCAAATAGAAATAGCCTGAAATTATAATTGCTCAGGGTCTGTCCCAAAGATTTCATAAAATTTATCCTTGCCGGTTCACCCTGGCAACATTTACTTTCATCAATGCCAACAGAGGGTAAAAACATAAGTATTCCAGCAATAATGGAGATCAGTCCGATAGCAAACTGAAAGGACCGCAGCCTGTGTTCAAGTTTGAGCAGGTTTTCGAACCAGGATGCCAAAAGAGGTGCCTGGGCTGCTATGATCATCCCAATAACATATGCCAGTGATAACCAGGTTGACAGCTTTATTTTATCACGCCCGGAGGGAGCAAGTTCGGGCATCAGGGCATTGTAGGGGATGAAATAGATGGTAATAAAAAGATAAAAGAGTGTAAGGGTGACCAGCAGCCAGATAATATTGATGGTGCTCCCTGAAGGGGAGGGAGGTATGAAAACTGCAACGCACATGATAGCGGCAGGTGCCCATCCGACACGCATAAAGGGTACCCTTCTCCCCCTTTTGTTCCCTGAGCGGTCGCTCATCCAGGCGATCAGGGGATCGGTGACGGCATCGAATAACCTCCCTCCTGCTGCTATCAGGGCAAGCACTGAAAAAATACCCAGATAGACGTATGCAGGGATCAGGGTGTTGAGTCCTACATTATCCGGCGGAAGGTAAATATAGATCAGCATAATGGACACAACGTTGATAAGTACAGACCAGCCTGCCATTCCTGCAGTATATGTAAGTATCTGGCGGTTAGTAAGTTTTATGGAAGACATTGGTCAGTGCTGCTACAATTGATGGTATAACAAAGTTAAAATATTATTGATGCACCTGTCTGACGAATTTTATATACTTTCAAGTCTCATTCTCTAAAACTATAACTAATAAATCAACCTGACTATGCGCCCCCTCATCATCATGTTTTCATTGCTATTCATTTTAAGCCCGGCTCCGGCTCAATGGAGTCCCATAAAATCTCCCATAATGACAGTGTGGGGAGAACAAATAAATCCCGACTCGGTACTTTCTGAATATCCGCGACCGCATATGGTCAGGGAGAACTGGATCAATCTGAACGGGATATGGTTGTTTTCTCTCACAGATACAGTTTCAGGAAGACCTACCGGGTATGATAGTAAGATCCTGGTCCCCTTTTGTGTAGAATCAACCCTGGGCGGAGTTACAAAGAAAGTGACTGCGGAAAATGCCATGTGGTATTCTCGTGAGCTGCCCCTTGAACAACCCATGGAGGGAGAAAGAATTTTGCTGCATTTTGGGGCGGTGGACTGGCATTGCATGGTTTGGGTCAATGATGAGCCGGTCGGAGAACACTATGGAGGATATGATCCATTTTCTTTCGACATCACAGAGGCCTTGAATAAAAATGGAAAACAGACTCTTACCCTGAGAGTCTGGGATCCTACCAATGAGGGACTGCAGCCAAGGGGTAAACAGCTGATTGAACCCCGTGGTATCTGGTATACCCCTGTTTCAGGCATCTGGCAAACCGTATGGCTTGAACAGGTTGAATCCGGCTATATCTCGGACGTGGTAATTGTACCCGATATTGATCAGCGTCTTGTAAATGTGGCTGTGGAACTATCAGAGGCAGGTCCCCTGTCCACCATCCATATCCAGGTTCTTGAGGATAGCTCAGTGATCTCCTCCCTGACGGTAAAGCCAGGTGATAATGCCAGATTGGAGATCCCGGATGCAAAACTGTGGTCACCACAATCCCCATTTCTGTACGATGTTAAAATTGAGGTGTTCAACACAAGGGAGATTCCTCATCCATCCAAAAGAAGAAAGCTTATCTCAGAGGTTATTAAAGTGGATGAAGTTTCAAGCTACTTTGGAATGAGAAAGGTTGAGATCCGGAAAGACAAGCAGGGTTTCAATCGTATTTTTCTGAACAACAAGGAATTATTTAATTATGGACCATTGGACCAGGGATGGTGGCCGGACGGACTCTACACAGCTCCTTCGGATGAAGCTCTGAAATACGATATTGAAGTTACAAAGTCACTAGGATTCAACACCGCCCGAAAACATACCAAGGTAGAACCGGCACGCTGGTATTACTGGTGTGATGTGCTAGGTCTGATGGTTTGGCAAGATATGCCAAGATGTGATGGTGGACTCTCACCGGCGGCCGAAGAAGATGTACTAAGGCCCCCGGAACTGGAAAAAATATACTTCCGTGAATGGGAAGCTATTATCCGGGCATTTGACCACCACCCCTCCATTATTTGCTGGGTTCCGTTTAATGAGGGATGGGGACAATTCAGGACCAATGAGGTGCTGGATTGGACAAAATCCCTTGATCCTACACGTCTGGTTGACGGTCCATCAGGATGGAAAGATTTCGGAGGAGGAGATATGCTGGATATCCATTTTTATCCCGGACCGGGAATGGGGCCTCTTCAGGAAGACAGAGCTGTTGTACTGGGTGAGTTCGGGGGATTAAAATATGTACAGGAAGGCCACCTCTGGCAGGCAGATAAAAACTGGGGATATCAGAATACCGAATCACCGGAGGATCTGAACCGGTCCTTCGAAAAATTACTTACAGATGTGAACGATCTGATTCCCAAAGGACTTGCTGCGGCAATATACACCCAGACTTCTGATGTCGAAATCGAGGTTAACGGATTAATGACCTATGACCGTCGGGTTGTGAAACTTGACCAGAAACGAGCTTCAGCAGCAGCTGCAAAGCTTTATGCTGAGCATCCCGTATATAAATTTTTACTCCCCTGTTCAGAGCAGCAGGATAGTATCGAATGGAGGTATACAACCCAGGCTCCTTCAGGGGACTGGTTTGCAGTTGACCTTGATGATGCCGGATGGGAGAGCGGGATTGCAGGGTTCGGATACCGGGGCCGGCACAGGGTATTCGGAACCGGTACTGTATGGGATACGACCGTTTTGTGGATGCGCAGGGATTTTGAACTGCAGGAATTGCCGGAAGGGAAACTGATGATCAATTTCGTTTCCTACAACTCAATTTCGGCAATTTATATCAATGGAAAAAAACTCGCCGTTTTTAGTCCCTCAAAAGACTTCCACCAGCTCAGCGACTTTGACAATGCTCTGAAAAAACTGCTCAGACCCGGAACAAATAACATCTCTGTTTACACTTATGCAAAAGATCCCCCTTATGATGAGCGTGAAGGAAAAAAAAGGCAGTATGCTGACTTTGGGATCATCGAGGTCATAGATTAAGATATTAATGTCGGAAGCATTTTTTCGAGTTCAATAAGGTTGAACCTCATAAAAAACAGTAAAATGAAACGAAGAAAGTTTATTAAAAAAGGCGCCCATACCGGATTGGCCATGGGAATGGGGAGCCTTATTCCTATGAACTTATTGTCCAATACGAGCAGCGAGCCAATGGATGAAAGAATCTACCTTGAAGAAATACTTTATACTGAAAAAGAGGTTGATGAGTGGCTGGCTGGAAAGGCCTTCCCCTTTTCTAAATATCATGCTGAATTCGGATGGTTGCTGAACAACGGACATTACCAGGACGGTGTCGACGACACATATTCAACCTATACTTACGAAGGGACAGATGGAGAGCGTATCATGAGCAATTATTCTGAAAAACCATGCAGAATCAATACTTATGGTGACAGCTTTACACAATGCCATCAGGTCAGCGACCATGAGACCTGGCAGGAAGTCCTTGCTGCTCATATTCAGGAACCTGTACGGAATTACGGTATCGGAGGCTGGTCTGTATACCAGGCCTATCTTCGTATGCTAAAGGAAGAAACAAGGAAACCGGCCGAATACATAATTTTTAATATTTACGAAGATGACCATGAAAGGAACCTTGATTCCTGGAGAAATATCAGGGTCAAAAAACATCCGGCACACATTGAGGCAACCCTGCCGCATGTGAAAGTCGACCTGAAAAAGAAAACGATTACGGAATTTGGAAATCCCTGTCCCACCCCGGAATCCGTATATAATTTATGTGACATAGACAAGACATATAAACTATTCAGGGATGATTTTGTCCTGAAAATCATGCTGGCCCACAGGAATTCAGAGATGGCCAATGATGCCAGGGCTTATGAATCCCTGAAGGAACTCATCAAAACGCATGGTATTGAAACCAACCTTGACAGCAGTGCAACCCTGGACAGTAAGGCAGACGATATCCACCGCCGGGCCGCTATTTTTTCAACAACCAAGATCGTCGAGAAGATAGAGGATTTTGCAAGATCCGGGAATAAAAAGGTATTATATGTATTGTCCTTTCCGGGAAGCGCCGTGGCAGAATACATCAGTAATGGAAAGAGGTATGACAGGGATTTTATTCCCTTCCTTGAGGAAAGGGAACTGCCCTATATTGACCTGCTTGAGGAACATGCAAAAGACTACCAAAAATATAATCTCAGCATAGAAGATTATATAGATAAATATTTTATAGGCCATTACAATCCACTGGGCAATTTTTTCTGTGCTAATGCACTGAGGAAAAGAATGGTGGATATGCTGGAACCTAAACCCTTCCCCTATCTTAAACCAAAAGATCAATGATAAAAATTTACTTTGCAGGATCAATCCGCAGTGGACGAGGCCTTGCCGGAAAGTACAGGGAAATAATTGATATGCTGAAAAAACACGGGCAGGTCTTTACCGAACATGTCGGGGATGATATTGCAATCGATAGAGATAATGTGGGACTTACAGACCGGGAGATCCATGACCGTGACCTCGAGTGGATCCGTCAATCGGATCTTATGGTAGCAGAAGTTACAATTCCAAGTTTGGGGGTGGGATATGAAATTGCAAGGGCTATAGATCTTCAGAAGTCCGTTCTCTGCCTCGTGGACAGAGACTCGGCTCCTGGATTGTCAGCTATGATATCGGGTTGCAGTGATCTCAGGATAATTGAATATGCTTCTGTGGATGAAGCAGAGATCATCCTGAAAGAATTTATTGCAGAAAATCAGGAATCAATGAAGGCTTAGGTAAGTGTATGATACAAAGTTGTGCTTTTTAAGCAAGTGAGGATTCAGGATCGCAGCCTTTTACAGGCCCTGATTTTCAGGAATGCTGCTCATCGTACTGGCGGATCTTCATAATGATCCTCTCCTCTGCCTCATTGTACATCATCTGAATGAATTCATCCTTGAAGTTAAAGGTTCTCTCCTCAAGGCTCATCGAATCAAGCCTGTCGAAAAGCATTTCCTTGGCCTGTTTTATATCCCTGCCATAAATATGGTATGAATCGGCCTGCCAGTTCAACCTTCCAAGCTTTACAGTTTTGCCAGATCTGAGAGCAATCTCATCTGCTATAATCTCCCGGTTGAAGCGGATAAATCCGAACATATTCATGAAGCTAGCCCCCCAGGCATCATTGCTGCGAAACCGGATGTTACTGTTCAGCCACCTGACACCCTCTTCATCTTCCATTATCCTGTACCAGATAGACTGCAGGCAGGGAGGATCATAGACCTCAAGGTCATGATTGGGCATCCAGGTGATCATCTGGGCCTGTCGGGTAAAAGGCTGATCCACAAGCTTCTGTATCACATGTTCAATCTGATCAATCTGGAAGCCAACATCAACCCGTTCATTTTTACCTTTATCCATCTCTTTCCAGGAACCATAGCGCTGAAGCCTTCCATGGTAGGTGTATTCCCAGCGGGTATCCTTCGGATCGTTCATGTTTTTTACCCAGTGATCCTTATATCCTTTCAACTCAAGTACATATTCCTTCAGCTCATCAATGCCTCCGGGAAAAGCCTGGTGAATCATCGGATCACTCTCTGGTTCAAGAACTGTCATATTCATGGTACAATCGAGACTCTTGGGATCGCCTGGTTTATCATACTGAGTTTCAAACCGGGTACCTTCATTGTATAAGCGTAACAGTGCACTCTCATAGGCTTCTGCAAGGGTGCGTTCACTGACTGTTAAAACTGGAATATTTTGCATGGAGTATGGTTTTTATAAAGATATGGAATGGAACATCAATAATAAGCTCTTGTTGAAACATTGTTTATTATTTCCATTACTTTTGTATTAACAGATCCTCAAACCATATGATTAAGCTGCTGTTTCTGATGACTGGTGGTGCACTCGGGACCCTTGCAAGGTATGCAGCCTCCGGACTTGCACACCGCATGACAACTTCACTGTTCCCGGTCGGAACATTGCTTGTCAATTCAGTGGGATCTCTTCTGATAGGAATTGTCTGGGCTTTCTGGGAAGATTCTTCAACTCCGGCCTATATAAGAACATTTCTTCTGGTTGGATTTTTCGGAGGATTTACCACTTTCTCCTCGTTTTCCCTTGAAACCCTCAATTTAATCCGGGATAATGAAATCAAGCTGGCCGCGCTTAATATCCTTGCAAATAATATTGTAGGGATTACTTTTGTATTTGCAGGATTTTTTGGAACCCGATTGTTAATGAATAGTATACGATAAACAAATTCGGTTGGCATGAAAGAACATGAACAGGGAGTCCTCCTGAGAATTACCATTGATGAGAACAGCCGCTGCAAGGGCCATCCTCTATATGAGACCATTGTCCAGAAAGCCAGGGAACTCAAACTCGCAGGAGCCACAGTGTTTAAGGGAGTTATGGGATATGGAGCAGATAGCCGTATTCATACAACAAAGATTCTCCGGCTTTCAGAAGATCTGCCAATGGTAATCGAGATCGTTGACACCAGGGAGAAGGTAAACAGCATCCTACCCTTCCTGGATGAAAATGTTGAAAATGGACTGATCACTATGGAAAATGTCAGTGTAATAAAATACCATCATCACCGGAAGGAAAAATAACAACTCCGACCTGCAAAACACTTGATTTTCATTATTAATCACCAACCAATGAAAAGACTAATTCTTCCCTTGATGGTTCTGGTATCCTGCAACCCGTATGATCAGTACCTTAATACACATTATTATATACAGGCAGAGGTAGTTCCTGATTCAGCCTGGCTTTCTGCAAATGTGCAAATCGTATTTGTAGCCGGCCAGGAATATCGTGATAGTATTTGTTTCGATCTTAATCCCGGAGTAGAGATTCACTCACTTGCCGCACAGGAATTGGAGCATTACAGGTTTGGAGAATACCAGAGTGGCAGATTGGTCTTGTACATAGAAGATCCTGTTCATCCAAATGATGATTTGAACATTTCACTGAGCTATTCCGGACGCTTATCTCCGGGTGGGATATCCAGGCTCGATTCGAATCTCATGTGGTTTCCGGTAAATAATGATACCCGGCCCTTTACTTATCACGCCAAGGTTGCCCTGCCCGGGAAATGGGGAATCAGCCATCCCCGGACAAGTAGGGGAGAACATGGTAAATGGCTTCTTCAGTCACTGGAACCTCAACAGTCATTTGATATAAGTCTCACACCATTAGGTAGTAACAGCAGAATACCATAAAAATGGTGTGAATTAAAAAGAGAATACTGCAGTAAACTGAATCCGTGAGGCGGTCCCCAAAGACCCATCCTTGTTCATCCTGTTTCCGGCAGTAATTTCAGCACCAAACTGAAGTGATTCTAATGGTTCAAAAAATGAATTGATACTCCCATAGAGGCTTGACTGGTATGCATCAAGTCCCTTTTCCGAGAGAGTTGTTATATATCTGGAGATACCCTACCTATGATCAATTGTGTTGTAACCTGGTCTACCGGAGTCAGATAAAACCTTCCACTGAACTGAAATCCATACCCATATATCGTTTGCTGTCCGGAAGGCGATCTGTAGAATAAGTCCCTGATGATTGCGGTAAGCTGGAAATCCACATTAGAAGAATCGAACGGATTTTGGAAATCTTTAAGGGGATTTTCAAGCGAAAGACCAAGCACAATTGATCCTCAAATATCCTTTCATACCGTATTAGTCCATGCCTTACAGATACTCCTGAGGTTTCTATGGATGCAAAATCAATTTCCATGAACAGGATTACAAGTATCTGGTTTCGCATACAAACAATCAATAAGCGAAAATACAAATTCGTGATTATAATGCTATTTTTACCAATGAACCTTTTGCCCAATGAGAAGAATTTATACAATTATCCCTCTGGTCATCCTCGTATCGGGAATTGCTATTGTTCTCTATTCCACATTTAAATCCGATGATGCATTTACGGAAAACCTTATCAACTCCCTATCAAAAAGTCTTGAAAAGGACCTGACGGATTATCTGAATCCCCTGAGAGATGAGTTTTTAGGTATTTCCGAAAAATACAACACAAAATGGGAGGATCATATGGGAGAGGATTCACTGGCCGAATATCTGATTCCTAGTATCGCGGGTACGCCTGCCTTTGGATCAGTCATGCTCTATAATGACAAAGGATATAATTTTTTAATCTACAGAGAGAGAAATACCTATGTAACGAGTCTGCTTACCCCGGATCATCAACAGACGGGAGTGATATGGTCTCGTCGTTTGTATGATAACACGGTCAGCAGTACATGGACGGAGGTGATCAAGGGACAAATGGAGCGAAGGGAATTTGTTCAGGGAATCATGGATGAGATTGCCTCGGACGATGAATCAGTGATCTGGACCGGAATTTATCAGTCCAGACTACTAAAGGAACCTGTCATAGCAGCAGCAATGGACTGGACCTCCCGGGCTGATTCCAGCATCTATATATGTACTATTGAATTGCCGGTCAGACTGATAATCAGACATCTTCAGAAATTCAGCAGGTATGACAACAGAAGAATTTTCTTTGCAATGAATTCGGGACAATTGATTGATATTCCTGAACGGGTTCCAGATACCATCCGGACATTTGAAATCGAGCATATTGATGGACTTCTGGGTACAATACAGGATAGTATCATACTGACCCTTCTGGATTCATGGAAGGCTCTGGGAGGAGAAGTGGATATGACCTTCTTCCAGGAACTTGGTGATGAAGAATGGTGGATCCATATTCGGGAATTTAATTCATTCGAAAGAATAAATGCAGTGGGCATTGCTATGACTGAAGCATCTATGAAAATGGGAATTATCCGAACCTATTCCAGGATAATAATTACTATTGCCTTTCTGCTGATCAGTATAATCCTATATCTGATAGCAAGCAAAAAACGAAAAATAAAGTCTCCTGCAAAAGTCCCCCAAGACGAAAAAGATGACTGGCAAAAAATGATACAAAAAGGTGAGAGCCAGCATTTGGAATTTAAATCTGCATTGCGCATGGATATGAACCTGGGACAGGTAAATCCTAAACTGGAAGATGTAATTGTTAAAACTATTGCAGCATTCAGCAATGGTGAAGGTGGTAAGTTAATTATCGGAGTGGCTGACAATGGAGATATCTTGGGACTTGAGCCAGATTTCTCATCCCTGAGAAAACAGGATTCAGATTACTTTGAAATCCACCTAAGAAATATTCTCAAGCAGCAATTCGGAGTTACTTTTATTACGACAAACCTGGAAATCCTATTCCCAGTCATTGAAGCCAGGGAGATTTGTGCTATTACTATTGGCAAGGGGACAGAACCCGCCTATATTACAACTGTCGATAAAAACGGCAATAAAACGGAACGTTTCTACGTAAGGTCCGGTAATTCCTCACAGGAAATCCAGTCGCTAAAAGAAATCACCGAATATATTGGTAAGAGGTTCTAAACTTCGGCTACTGTGTAACTTTCGGCCTGGGATACTTGATGAACATCCTGGAAATTACCTTGGGAATATTCTTCTGCCGCTTCAACTGGTCATCGTCAACGTTGCCGATTGCCACACCCTGCCAGAGTAAATTTTTCCCGTGATGATCAAATACATCAACGAGCAAGGTACCGCTGGTAACCGTATACTGGTAGTTGCCTCCCCCGTATCCATAACCAAAGGGATAATAGTAACCCCAGCCTCCCATGGTGTAGAAAGAGGTATAATTGGTTATGCCGGTCTTATCATCCAGGATAACAAACAGATTCACTGAAAGATCTCCATTGGCTTCCTGCTGTGTATATCCACGGGCTTTCATTTCTTCGGCAATGGAATGCAGAAGAAGTTCCTTGTCATATCGGTTTACCTTAACGTCCACCATGGGATCTGTGGGCAGGATAAAAAATGTTTTATGAACTCCGAAATCAGCTTCTTCATCATACCGCTGGGAAACTTTTATTCCACTGCAGGATGAGAGCAGTAGGATGATTATCAAGAGTGCAGGAATTTTTCTCATGTATAGTTGTTTTAATGGGGTCATCAAATGTATTCACAAAATCAATCCTTGCAAATTAAATGCTTTAAAATGCCTCGGTAATATTAAAATAAATACCCCAATCCTCTTTCCCGGTAGCAATATCGATTCCAATGTTGATATTTTCTGAAGGGATTGCCATATACCGTATTCCAGTGCCTATAGCAGGGAGCAATCCATCAAACGACAACTCTGATGCTTTATCAGCAACTGTAGCTATTCCCCCGAAAAACACCGCTCCCCATTTCTTATAAAAGGTCCATCTGTATTCCGCCTGTAGGGCATACAACTGATTGGCCCTGTGCTTCCCGTTAGTATATCCCCGGAGATCTGTCCCCTGGACAACATTCTGACCGGTAAATGGAACATCCCCGGCCGAAACGGCAAGGTGAAAGCGGGTAGCGATGATCTTCCCCTGTGAAAGTTCGGAATATTTATTTATTGATAATTTATAGGTATTGTAATTGTTGGAAGATCCCAGGGCCTCGTTAAAAAAACTTATATCCAGTGGAATATCCCAGCCTTCGCTCGGATTATTTATATTATCCCTGGAATCATATTCCCCGTTTACACCCAGTGCATGAAAATCTTCAAACCCTGTTTCGACGGGTACTCCCGGTACATTAAAGGCGGTATTGGCCCGGTAATATTTGTAATGGATTCCGGCGAACAGATCCGGGATAACAGCCCGCTGTACTTTCAGAAATACAAATGTTGCTGAAGTATTGTATCCAATAAATCCACCTCCGGGCGGAAGTAATTCAGAATAAACCTGGAAATTCACATCCGCCAGACCAACTGCCGCGGTAATCCTCCATCGGTCCTCATTGAAATAAAACTTTTGGAAGGCGATCGCTGCCCATGTTTTATTCTGTGTATATATTGCCATCGCTCCGGTTACGGACGGTGGTGAAATAGTATCCCCCTTCTGGACACGATAAAAACCCATACCAAAGGCTCCGACAATGAATCCGAAAGATGGATTGTAATTTATAATAGGCAGAGCAGCAATTTTGAACTTCTTGGTGCTGTCAAGCTCCATCGAACCTCCGCCTCCGCCTCCACCGGAGAACTGAGCATTTAGCGGATTGATCAAGGGGATGAGAAATATCAGCAGAAAATAACGTGAGAACTTCATACATTTGTGGTTTCGGATCATCAAAAGTAGAAAATAACATGAAAATTACTGTTAGAATAGTTTCCATGGTCATTATTTTTTCCGCTCTCTATGCCATTCTCAGGTATAATGTTTTTAAGGGAGTTGAACTGACCCATTTCCCACTTTACATAATGAATAAAATCCTCTCATTCTCCGGATTCATCCTTCTGGTGTCAAGCTTTGGACTGGAACCCTTCTACCGGAAACTGGGACCCGCATGGTTTGAGATGAGAAAATATCTCGGAAGGACAGGATTTGTGCTTATCATCATGCACATCATAATGAGTTTTCTGCTTTTCCGTCCGGAGATTTATAGCAAGTTCTTCTCAGGTGATGGAACCCTCAGCGCCATCGGGGAATGGAGCCTGCTCTTTGGTACACTTGGCATTGCTGCCTATATCATCATGCATAGCAGCTTTTTCCACATGTCTGAAGTCAACACATATCATAAAATTATCCGAAGTCCCGCTTTCGGAATAGCAGCACTCCTGCTTTCCGCCCTTCACGTTGCTATTATGGGTTATAAGGGATGGCTCACACCCCATGAATGGTATGGGGGTATGCCTTCGATAACAATGATTTCAATATTAGTTTTTATTGCGGGAGTAACCATATTTCTGGCAGGTCAAACAAAACGTCAATAATTATGGGGAATAAAGTTCGCCGCCATGACAAAGAGGTAACCGATCCGGAGGGCATCCGGGAGATTCTTCGTAAAAGCCTTGTTTGCCACCTTGCCCTGGTGGATGATGGGAAGCCTTATATGGTGAGCATGAATTACGGATTCAGTGATGATACCATTTACCTTCACTGTGCCCTCGAGGGCCGGAAAGTTGACATCCTCAGAAAAAATCAGGATGTATGCTTCCAGGTGTATAACGGGAACCGATTGACAACGGGACCGAATGCCTGCGGGGACTGGACCATGAAATACAGGTCCGTAACCGGCTTTGGAAAAGTCACCCTTATTGAAGATGACAAAGAAAAGATCCCTCCCATGCAGATCATTATGGATCAGTACACGACAAAGGGACCTTTTGAATTCGCTCCTGAAAGAGTTGCCGAAACGCTTGTAATCCGGATTGATATCGATGAAATGACCGGTAAGATTTCTGGCTACCCTTCTGAATAGCTCTTTGGAGTAATATCTACCTGAATACAGTTCTCATTTCAGCTCGTTGGTATGCAACTTACTTTCATCTGTTGCCGATAATTTGAATTCCACAGGAACCATAATCTGGACCTGGACGGCTTTACCTCGCTGCTTTCCTGGTGTCCATGCGGGCATGGAATTAACGGCTTTCAATGCTGCTTTATTAAGCAAAGGATCAACAGACCTCTTTACTTCTGCTTTCGTCACTTTACCCTTAGTATCGATTACAAAACTTACATAGACTTTACCTTCAATACCCTTATTCCTTGCTTTCTGGGGATACTCAAGGTTTTCCTGTACATACGCAATACATGCATCGGGGTTCATACCCTGGAACTTGGGCATATCTTCAACTACATAAAATACTTCCTCTGGCTCACTTGTCTTAATTGGTTCCTTCTCCGGTGATTCTTCATTTGCCAACTCTGCCTTTTCCTTTCCCGGATTATAGTCTGTATTTACCTCATAGACTTTGGTATCCATTTTTACTGTGTATTCACCTTCACCAGTAGTTTTTGCTGTCGTAAAACCCACGAAAGAATAAACAACTACTGCGTCTTTATCGTTGACCTTCAGAACAAAAGTTCCGTCCATATCAGATACAGTTCCGGAAGTTGTTCCCTGCCAGATAATACTAACACCTGGCAATGGATCTCCCGTTTCCGCCTCCACAACCTTTCCCTTTACAATATAGTCACCCTCACCGGCGATACCGGCAGGTGAATTAGCAGCGTAAGCAATTAAAAGAATTGCAAGTACGGGCATGGCAATTAATGCTTTCATCCATGCACTTTTTCCAGATTTAATTTTAGTCATCATGATCATTCTTTTTTTGGTTAAAGACTTACTAAATGCGCTGGAGAGCCTGAAAACCTCCGTACCTGTAAGCTGGTTAACCAAAAGGGCCTGGTATGTACCGGTCCCCTCGCCACCCTGAAGCACCACAGCATCTGCCTGGTACTCATGAATTTCTTTTAATGACCTGACATACAGCCAGACTATAGGATTGAACCATTGAAATATTGTTATGAATTCAAGCAGGAACAAATCAATAAAATGCATAAGCCTGAAATGGGCATGCTCATGGTCCAGAATAGTATTGAGTTTTGGATCTTCCCTGGTTTCCTGACTTATGAATACCCTGTTCAGAATTGAAAACGGAAGAATATTTTTTACAACCGATATAACAGTAAGCTGACCATACCTTTCCTTTCCTGCCCTCCTGATGAAAAATAGTCTGACCATCTGAGCAATCAGTGTTAATGCCAGGATTCCAATCCCACCCAGATAGATAATCCTGGCCAGGAATATCCCGCTTATGCTTAGTCCCGCTCCGGAGGTATTACTTATCTCAATAGCTGCAGATGCTATTCCCTGTTCCCCGGAGATGAAAAGCAAGGGCATCTGATAACTCTCAATAATGAAAAGTTTTTCAAGAGGTAAAACCGGAAGAACAAGTGACAAAATAATGGTCCCCACCAGATAAAATCTATTCAGTGTATGGTTCGTTTCTTTTTCCATAAACACACGATAAACCCCGTAGAAAAGGGCCATTGAAATGGCAGATTTAATAAAATACAGCAGCATGCTATTCATTATCAGTAGTATTATTTTTGTCTAATTCTTTTTCGGTCATCCTAAGTATATCTTCCATTTCGCTTAAATCAATATTCTTTTCCCGGGCAAAAAAGGCAGCCATCTTTGGGAAGGAATCATTGAAATACTCCTTCATGAAATCCATAAAATGGACACGGGCATATTCCTCTTTAGGAATTACAGGAAAATACAGGTATGTATTACCGTAGGCCTTATGAGAAACGAATCCCTTCTTCTCTAGAACGCGGATAACAGTCGAAACAGTATTGTAAGCAGGTTTGGGTTGAGGAAATTTCTCTATCATATCTTTTACCAATCCTTCCTCCATCTCCCACAGGATCTTCATTACCTGTTCTTCTGCCTTTGTTAATTTAACCATAATTAATAAATATTTTATATCTATTCTAAATATCAGGTTAGGAAGTTTCAGGCTTTCCAACGGAACAAACATACAACTATTTTTATAGTTTGCAAACTATTTTACTAGTTTTTTAACTATTAATGTAGTTTTTATTTCTAAATAGTACCATGTATCGATGTTCTCAGCAGGAAATTGTACATTTAATACATCAAATTCCACTTCATGAAAAAACTGATCTTAACATCACTGGTTATCCTACTAAGCCATTCTCCTGACCTGTTTGCCGGGGAAGAGAACATGGGTTACTACAGGTACCCATCCTTATATGAAAACATCATTGTCTTTACTGCTGAAGGTGATCTATGGAAGGTAATGACGCAGGGAGGAATTGCCCAGAGGTTAACAACTCATGCGGGACAGGAAACGCATGCTTCCATTTCTCCTGATGGTAAATACATTGCATTTTCAGCAAGCTATGACGGTCCCCGTGAAGTCTACCTGATATCAATCGAAGGCGGTATGCCGAAAAGGCTGACCTATCATGGTGAAGGTTCCTATGTTGTCGGCTGGACACCGGGAGGAGAGGTCATTTATACTACAAGACATTTCTCTACCCTACCGAACAGCCAGCTTGTCCGGATAAATCCTGAAACCCGCGAAGAGGTGTTGATCCCCCTTCACCAAGCCAGCTATGGTGCATACGATGCAAACGAAGAGACCCTTGTATTCACGCGATTGCCATTCCAGGGCAGCCGCACCAAGAGATACAAAGGAGGAACCGTCCAGAATCTATGGAAGTTTAGCAAGGGCGCAGAGGAAGCAGTTCCACTGACTGTAAATTATGCCGGAACAAGCAAGGATCCTATGTGGTATGAGGGAAGAATATATTTTATCTCCGACCGTGACGGAACCATGAATATCTGGTCAATGAAGGATGACGGTACCGACCTGCAGCAAGCAACTGACTACATTTATTTTGACATTCAGGAACCAAGCATCCATGAGGAAAATATCATATACCAGATCGGGGCTGATCTGTATATATATAACATCCCCTCAAAGACAGAAGGTAAGGTCACAGTTTTTCTTACCTCTGACTTTGAGCAGCGCAGGCAAAAATGGATCACCAATCCCACGAATAACATCAGCGGAGGAGTAATTTCTGATAAAGGTGACTTTATATCACTGACTTCCAGGGGACGTGTATTTGTAGCTCCTGTAAAATCAGGCCGGTTTGTGGAAGTGACCCGGAAATATGGTATACGATATAAATATGCCCGCTTCCTGCCCGGCAGCAAGGATCTCATCATGCAGTCGGATGAATCAGGTGAAATGGAATACTGGAAAGCACCCCTTGATGGCATGAGTGAGGCTGTGCAGCTTTCCTCAGGAAGCACAGTGATTATGAGCCAAGGTGAACCCTCACCTGATGGAAAATACATTACCTACCCGGATAATGATAATATTTTATGGCTTCTAAATGTCCAGACAAAGACAAAAAGGGCTGTCGATACGGGTAAAATAATTCAGGGCATAGGTGAGATGAGCTGGTCTCCGGACAGTAAATGGATAGCATACAGTTTTGAGGATGTAAACCAGAACTCAAGGATCAAACTCTATAATATCCAGACAGGTGCATCCCGGTTTATTACAACTGACAGGCTTGACAGCGGGGATCCGGCATGGGACCCCGACGGGAAATGGCTGTATTTCCGCTCTGACAGGGAGTTTATTCCCCGTACCGGTGTCTGGGGACCAAGGCAGCCCGAACCATACTACGATCGCACAACAAAAATCTATATGCTGGCCCTGCAGAAGGATCATAAATGGCCTTTTCTTGAGCAGAATGAGCTGATGGAGAAGGACGAGAATAAGAATGATGATAAGGAGGAGGTTGACCCAAAGAAAAATAAAAAAAGTTCTAAGGACCAACCTGAGAAAGAAGATATTAAGGATGTAAAGATAGATCTTGGGGGACTGGAGTCACGATTGTACGAGGTTCCCCTCAAGGGTGGAAACTATAGATGGATTGCACTGACAAAAACCCACCTGTTCTATACCGATTATGTGAGGGGCGCTGACAAATCAGAGACCATCCTTAAATCTTTGAAAATCACAAACGATAATCCAAAACCAAAGAATGTACTAAGCGGCATCCGGGGGCCCAACCTGTCAGGAGACGGGAAAAAACTGGTGGTCCGGAAAGCAAATGCATTTTATGTCTTCGATGCCAATGGAAGTGCACCCTCCAAGCTAGAAGAATCAAAAGTTAACCTGGCCGGCTGGAGCTTTATTGTTGATCCTGTGGAGGAATGGAAGCAAATATTTAAGGATGCCTGGAGAATGGAAAGGGATTATTTTTATGATCCCAACCTGCACGGGGTTGACTGGAAGGCTGCGTATGACAGGCACGTACCGCTGGTGGACAGAGTTACCGACCGTGAGGAACTCAATAATCTGATCGCTCAGATGCACGGTGAAGTCTCCGCATTACATATTTTTGTCAGGGGAGGTGATGTACGCAAGGGAATCGTAAATGTCCGGCCATCAGCACTTGGAGCCCTGCTTGAAAAAGAGGAAGCTTCCGGTGGTTACAGGATCAGTCATATTTATCGATCCGACCCGGATTACCCAAATGAACTTTCACCTCTTGCCCAGCCACACAGCAAAGTCAGGGAAGGGGATGTAATAACCCGCATCAACGGGATACCGGTTCTGGAGGCCGACCATCTTTCGGCTTTGCTAAGGCAGTTGAATCAAAAGCAGGTCAGGCTAAGCCTGAAAAATGCAGCTGGTACAAGCTACGAGGAGATCGTAAAACCAATTTCAACCTCTCAAGAGTCAAGCCTGAGGTACCGGGAATGGGAGTATACAAGAAGGCTTGAAACGGAAGAAAAGAGCGGGGGACTGATAGGGTATCTCCACATGAGAGCCATGGGATCAGGCAACTTTACAGAATTCTTAAAAGGGTATTACCCGGTCTTCCATAAACAGGGTCTAATTATTGACATGCGTGCCAACAGAGGAGGTAATATTGATGCATGGGTCCTTGAAAAACTGATGCGCAAGGCATGGATGTACTGGGCTCTCCGCACCGGGCAACCTTCCTGGAATATGCATTATGCGTTCAGGGGACATATGATTGTACTGGTCAATGAAAGGACTTCCTCGGACGGAGAAGCTTTCGCCGACGGATTCCGCAGACTTGAGCTTGGCAAAGTCATGGGAACCCGTACCTGGGGCGGAGAGATTTGGCTGAGTTCCGGCATGACAATGCTGGTTGACCGTGGAAATGCGACGGCTGCAATGACCGGGGTTTATGATGAAGAGGGCAATTGGCTAATTGAGGGTCACGGGGTTGATCCCGATATTGTTGTTGACAACCTCCCTCACAGCACCTTCAAGGGTGAGGATGCCCAGCTGCAAGCTGCTATAAAATACCTGCAGGACCTGATCGAAAAAGATCCCAGAGATGTACCCCCACCCCCTCCTTATCCGGATAAATCATTCAATTATGAAAAATAATCCAGTATGAAACGAGTAACTGGTATCGGGGAAACAAAAGAATGGTATAAAAAACACCTTGGTCTTCCGGTCGATGACAAACTGGGTGTGGATTAATATGAAAAATTCGGTCAACATAGCAATTGTTCAGGAAGGTCCTGTATACCTTGATTTAACTGCAAGCATGCAGAAAGCCGAGTCAATCATAACGGAAACTGCTGCAAAGGGTACTGAACTGATTGTTTTCGGTGAGACTTGGTTAAGCGGTTATCCTTCCTGGCTGGACTATTGCGAGGGAATTAACTTCTGGGATCATGAACCGGTAAAAGAAGTTTTTGCCCTTACACATGCCAATTCAATTACTGTCCCGGGACCGGAAACAGAACTCCTTGGAAAACTCGCCAGGGCAAAGGGGCTAACCATTATAATCGGGATAAATGAGAAGGTCACTACTGGAAAGGGCAATGGCAGTCTTTACAATTCCCTGCTGACAATAGACAAGAAAGGGAAGATAGCAAACCATCACAGGAAGCTGGTACCTACCTACACCGAAAAACTGGTCTGGGCGCCGGGGGACGGTCACGGTTTGAACGCCGTTGAGACCGGGTGGCAGGGTCGGGGGACTCATTTGCTGGGAACACTGGATGCCACAGGCCCGCCAGGCAATGCATGAAAGCGGGGAACATATTCATGTAGCCGTCTGGCCATGGGTAAATGACGTACACCAGCTGGCTTCCAGGCATTATGCCTTCGAAGGCAGGTGCTTTGTGATTGCTGCTGGACAGATTCTGAGGGCGGGGGAATTGCCCGGTGGACTAAAACTCAAAGAGGATCTTGCGGGTGATCCCTCAGAGTTAATCCTTAAAGGCGGGAGTTGTATCTATGCGCCTGATGGGTCAGTTCTACTCGAGCCTCAATATGAAAGGGATGAAACCATACAGTTCGAAATCACAGATATTGAAAAAACTGTAAAAGAAAGAATGAATCTTGATGTTAGCGGGCACTACAACAGGCCGGATGTCTTTGATCTAAATATTAATAAGAACAGGTACTAAACAAAATAAATATATCCTATGGGTTATATTGATGATATTTTTAATCTCCAGGGAAAATCGGCAGAATAACCGGTGGTGGAGGTGTGCTCGCAGGTGCAATAGGCATGGGACTTGCCAAAGCCGGAGTTAATGTTGTAATGGCAGGACGCCGAAAAGAGAACACTCTTGCAAATGTCAACAAAATTAAAGAAGCAGGGGCTGAGGCCAGGATGTTCATTATGGATGCGCTGGACCGGGATATGATAAGGGAAACATGCAATTATGTAGTAAGTCATTACGATGGAATAGATATTTTAGTCAATGCCGCAGGGGGAAACGTTCCAGGTGCTACCATTGCACCTGGTCAAAGCGTTTTTAACATGAAGATGGAGGATTTCGACAAGGTGTCTGACCTGAATTATAAGGCCTGTGTGCTGCCCACACTTGAGGTGGGTAAAATCATGACCGAACAGCAAAAAGGTTCCGTGATAAACATTTCTTCGATGGCAGCTACCCGTGCCATAACACGGGTAATCGGTTATTCTGCCGCAAAAGCAGCCGTTGCTAATTTCACCCAGTGGATGGCTATGGAAATGGGATTGAAATGCGGGGGAAAAATAAGAATGAACTACCCCGGGGCAAGCCCCGAAGTATCAGAATAATTTCAGTTGTCCTTCAAATATTTTCTCATAGGTCTTTCCTTGGTCTTCAACGTATTTCCTGATAAGATCTTCATTGCCATATTGACCTACTGTGTTAGCAT
>DRHS01000055.1 GCA_011053095.1 Bacteroides sp. | reverse complement strand
CCTTACTCTGCATACCTTCAGGCGTTTCAACCTCCATGATGTATTTCAATGCACTGTTCCCGATAACGTTATTGGCACTGGAAACATTTATCACATCTGGATTCTTGATAAGCATCTCCCTGTAAACCGGATACTGGCGAATCATATTCCTGTCTTCCAGTCCCACGATCACAACATTTTGCGGATCAAATCCCGGGTCCTTGTTTATCAGGTAATTCACTTGCTTATAGATTAACCAAGTATTAATTATGAGGGTACAGGAGATGGCAAATTGCAGGACAACCAGGATTTTCCTGACATTAAAACTTGACCTGACATCCCCGGTTTTCTGCTTTAGAGTCGATACCAGACTGAAGCGAGACAGATAAAAAGCCGGATAACTGCCTCCTCCTATTCCAACAAAAACAATAATTACAATAATTGTAAGGATTACTTTTGAATTAAATAAGTGATTGATATCAAATAGTTTACCAGTAATCTGATTATATGAGGGGAAGAGAATGATAATGATTACTATGCTGATAATCAATGCAATTAATGTCAATATAACCGATTCACATAAAAATTGTAAAAATATTGGCCAGCGTTGGGATCCGGCAATTTTTCTCAATCCCACCTCCCGCGATCGCTGGATTGAACGGGCAGTTGCCAGGTTCATATAATTAATGCTTGCGATCAGCAACATGAAAAAAGCAATAATTGAAAAAATATATACATATTTTATTTCACCACTTATATCTGATTCTACATCAGACTTTAAATAAATATCCGTCAGGGGTTCAAGTATATACTCCACATCCCAGTTCATTTCTCTCAGTTGTGTTGACATATATTTATCATACATTTCCTTCATCTTCTCCTGTAGGATCAAAATGTCCGTACCTTCTGCCAGCAGGAGGTAAGTCCGGAGAGTAAAACTGCCCCAGAGTAAAGGATGATTTTCCCAACTCTCCGTAGGCTTTGCAACAAGT
Source organism: Bacteroides sp. (assembly GCA_011053095.1). Taxonomy (GTDB): domain Bacteria; phylum Bacteroidota; class Bacteroidia; order Bacteroidales; family SM23-62; genus SM23-62. Next base: position 7,755 of record DRHS01000055.1, on the reverse strand, counting down.
GCCGAAAAAGTCATGTGGGAATTAAGGGGCACATCCTCCATAATTCCTGTGATTTCCAGACTTTGTCCACTGGCAGTCTCAAGGGTTTTTCCATATGGGTCTTCGTCAGCAAAATACTTATCGGCAAAAGACTTGGTAACAACCATAGTATTTGGTCTGGTTAAGGCAGTATTAGGGTCTCCTTTTAATAAATCGTAAGTGAATACGGTGAAAAAAGAACTGTCAGTATAAAAGACATTTTCATCGTACTGCCTGACATTTCCGTAAATAAATAATCCATCACGAAATGAGATAATCCTGACAAACTCTTCTATTTCAGGATAATCCTCTCGCGCCTGGGGTCCTAAGGGTCTCTGGGTAGTCGGCCATGTGAATTCATCATCACTTTCTTTTATATGCGATATGACCCGAACAATACGGTCTTTGTTTTTATGATACTGATCATAGCTCAGATCATCAAACACATAAAGTAAAAGGTATAAACAGCTTACAATACCTATTGCAAGACCAAGAACAATGATTAAACTGTAACCAATATCTTTTCTTATTTTCCGGAGGGTTACCTTAATAATACTTTTAAACATTATTTGCCAATTTATTTAAAGATGAAAAAAGAAACACCATGTACAATGCAGCCAAACTCTGGGAATTGCGAAAAATCGTAAACTAAGTTAAAACGAAATTGTCAGATTGTCAAGTATTTAGATATGACTTTACACCTGCCGTACAAGCAGGGGGTCACTGGTTCGAATCCAGTATCGCCCACAAAGAAAATAAACCTCAAATGGCAACATTTGAGGTTTATTTTCTTTGAAATATCAGATTATTCCAGGGCTTGATATACTGCAGTTAGAAACTTGCCATTCACACTCCCCTTCGCAGGTCGTTGTTGGGACATGAAAATAGCAATCATGTTTTCTTCTGGATCAATCCAGAAGGAGGTATTGAAGGCTCCTCCCCATGAGTAGGTACCAACTGTACCCAATTCTCCTCCTTTCCCAAGGTCAGAGACTACTGAAAACCCCAATCCGAAATCGGGTTCGCCATCACTATTCCAGTCGATCCTGGCGGTCCGCATCAGCTCCACTGATTTTCTAGATAGAATTCTTGCATCCTCAAGCTTACCATCATTCAGCAGCATCTGGATAAAACGACTGTAATCCAATGCTGTAGATGAGAGACCAGCCCCACCTGAAAAATAGGTCTTGGCTCCTTCAACTGGATAATCTGGATCAAACTTAATAGAAGATTGGGTGCCATCAGATACCTTCAGGCCATCCTTATTCCAGGAGTACAGCTCAACCAGCCTTTCAGTCTTATCTTCTGGCAAATAGAAATAGGTATCCTTCATCCCAAGGGGACTGAAAATCTCATCCTGCAGAAATCGATCCAATGGTTTACCACTGATCACCTCACAGAGGTATCCTAGGACATCAGTATTTAAACCATATGCAAAGCTGGAACCCGGGTCAAATAGCAGAGGAAGCCCGGCAAGCAGTTTTATCTTCTCTCCTACCACAAGAGGTTGTACTGTCAATCCGTCAATAATCCCTGCCCTTTCATAAACCTTTTTTAAATTGGAATTCATAAATGGATAGCCTATTCCCGAAGAATGTGATAGGAGATCTATAATCCTGATCTCCCCTGAGGCGGGCCTGGTCTTCACTATATTCCCTTCCTCATCAGCTTCAATTAAAACTTCAGGGTTTTTGAACTCAGGGATATATAAGGATATAGGATCATTAAGCATGAAATAACCCCTTTCATAAAGGATCATTACACCGGCTGTAGTAATAGCTTTTGTCATGGAGGCTATCCGAAAGATGGATTGAAGTTCCATCTCCTCACCGGCAGCCTTATTCGCATAACCAAATTTCTTGTGGAATACAATATTTCCATTGCATGTTACCAGACCGACTGCACCATTAATTTCACCGCTCTGAATGGCCTGATTAATAACAGTATCCAATTGACCAATGCGGTCTGGATTCAGGTCTGTTTGAACATTTCTGGAAGATTCAGATGAAGGATTGCATCCGATCAGGACCAATCCAATGATCATTATACAAAAAGGATGGAGGAATTTTTTCATGGTAAATGTTTTTAGGGATTATATAAATTTAACTAATCCACTAACTAATTGCAAAATATGAGACTAAACGCAGCTATCCTCCCCTCAAATAGTTGTTTCTATAAGTTAATTATATGTAATTACTGAAGGATATCTGCTATCCTTAAGTTTCCTGCACTTCCTGAGTACTACTCTGACTGTAGCCATCAATGATCCCAACTAAGTTTGAACTAAATATATAGGAAATAGGATTTCGTTATCAGATGTTATAAACCATCATTAAGGTAAGTGAATAGGGGACAGGGAGATGGTCACAGGGCGATTAGCTCATCTGGTTCAGAGCACCTGCCTTACAAGCAGGGGGTCACTGGTTCGAATCCAGTATCGCCCACCGTTGAAAATGAATGAGTTAGTTTCGGCGAGCTCTCTTTTTTGTTGTGGGTGATTGAAGGTGGATTGAGTTATTAATTATCTTCTTCTTCTATCCCCTCCGTTTCCAAATCTTGGATTCACGATGTTATTGTAGATTGATCCGAATGTATAAGTCAAACTTACAGAACTACGGACTTGATATCCAGTTTGCAACTCCTGTAAGCTGAGCAATATATCCGCCTCAGATAAATCCCCTTTCGGTAGAGATAGCTGGTCTCTAATTCTGGCTACACTCCCGGAAAGTCTGATCGCAAGTCCTTTAAAAATCCGTACCTCAAGGTCTCCCTGTAACTCAATCCTGTTTTTTGAAAAGTCATGGAGGTAATTAGATCCGATTAGCGATATATTTATATCTCCCCACTTGTCCTGCACCTGGAAAGCCATTTGGAGCTGATGTAAAAACAGATTTTCCTCTGTTTTACCGTATATCGTTGAATCATAGTAGAGTCTGGAGGAACTTCCAATGCTGTACAGGAATCTGAACTGGTGGTGGCTAGACTGGGAATATGGAAAGATATTGTATTCAATTGATGGCAGTAAATCAATACTGAATTTTGTATTGTTGAAGGTTGATGAGTTCAGATCAAGTTTGCCACCAGCAGACCAGTGCTCTCCAAGACTTTTAACGATCAGGTTTTCAAGTTGTTGTCCGCTCCTGTAACGATTGTACAAGGTGTCATCAAATGTATATTTGGTTCTTCGGTATTCATGGTCGTAGTCAAGTTCAATTTTCCATTCATCAGTGATCTTAACAGCAGATACAGAATTTCTTAATTCAAAATCACTACGGGTATCCTGTGCTTCAATTTCAGGTCTGGTTGAAAGTCTAAAAACCCAGTAATTCCATCTATCGACAACCTCTTCTTTTCCCAAGTCCCCAATTGGACTAATCTCAACAAAACTTTGAAGCTCCGATTTGGCCACATACCGCATCAATCCCATTTTTATTATCTGAGTTCGTCCATCCCTTCTTATTTCGTCTGTGTCATCCGGACCTGATGAATATACCAGTGTATCATTCATACCTGTGAAATTCTCCTGTCCCTCAAAAATGAAAGTATATTTTCTTCCTCCGCTACCGTTCCTCTGGCTTGTCTCAAGTATATATAACTGGGCCTCCGTGACATCCCGGACGTAGTTTACGTAGGGAACTTCCCTACGGATATAATCCATATCACAACGTTGGCAATCAATAAAGATTCTGACAGCTTTTTCCCGTATATTAATACTATCCGTAGAGATTTCCTGTGCTGCCAACGGAATATGGCTAATCCAGCTGGCAATTATGAAGCCAGATAACAGACAATGAGATAATTTCATAAGTTTTATTTATACCTGAATAATTAACTTTCTTCGATAGGCTAAATGCAACTATTTTAGATCACATTTATGAAGAAAGGTTTAATTCAGAATATTTTAGGAGCATTAAAAACCAAATATGACAGTCAGCGCAGTCAATCTATCCGGTTGTACCCATGGCATTGGCAATTGCGTTGACGCTCTGAAGTAATCTACGGAGCAGTTGCTCCGATTCTGCAGTTTTGCCTTTAACTTTTGCAATTCGCCAGTCCCCCAGCAGAGCAACCTGCTCTTTGTGAAGTGGAAGGAGGGCTTCTGCCCGCAATCGGGTGGAATGGTAATGGTTTGCACGCCTTTCCTTGATAGGTACTTCAAGGAGATCCAACATCATCTCCCGCGAAAGGGTTAGCTCATTTAGCAGTAAGTCCAGGATTTCGGTGCGCACTTTTTCCTGCGATACCAGGCTGCTGTAAAGACGAATAATATCCTCATCTGTAGCGGCAAGGCTGGTGTCAATGTTGGTGAGTACATAACGCAAGAAATTATCAGACAATGCAAGTTCCTTCAGGCTGGCATACAATTCCGGAACCGTTTGTTTCATTTTCCAAAGTGTGGAACCAACACTGTACCAGCCGGAAATGTGCATGCGTGACTGAGTCCAACTGAAAACCCAGGGAATGGCACGCAGGTCTTCCAGTGATTTTCTTCCGGTACGCCTTGCTGGCCTCGAACCTATCCTGCTTGATTCGATCGCATCGATGGGGGTCGCCTGTTCGAAGAAGGAGATGAAGGAAGGATGTACTGTAAGTTCCTGATAAATCCTGATGCTTTCTTTCGCCATGAATTCAAAGACTTCCCTGCGAACCCTGTCATCACCGGGTTTTTCGATTTTACTGATCAAAGACCGATGGGCTGTGCCTGCAACCAGAAGTTCGATATTATAGGCAGCATTTGCCATATTGGCATATTTTCTCTCTATGGTTTCCCCCTGTTCAGTAATACGGATCAGTCCGTTCACAGTAGTGTCAGGAAGGGAACGGAGGAACCAGTGCCTTGGGCCAGCTCCCCTGCTGATGGTACCTCCTTTTCCATGAAAAAACCGGATGTTAACTCCATGTTTAAAACCTATTTCAGAGAGCTTAACCTGAGCGTTGTACAGATGCCAGGCACTGGAAATGATACCGCCGTCTTTATTACTGTCACTATACCCAATCATCACATCCTGAACAGGTGAGGTCCGGTTGTGGACCTGCTGCTGATATGCAAGACTTTTACGGGTAACCGGATGAGATAGAAATTCATGGAGTATACGTGGACTCTCCTTTAAATCTTCTATGGTTTCAAAGAGAGGTACAACTGGCAGAGGACATACCATACTGTCAACAGAATGCCTGGTCATGCCAGCTTCCCGGGCAAAAAGATAGATTGTGAACAAATCATAAACATTTCGTGTCATGCTGACAATCAGGGAACCAAGAGCCTTCTCACTGTAATTGCGTATATGGTCAGCAAGTGTAAGAAAGGTCCCCACAACTTCCTTAGAGATGTCGGATTCAAGGTTCTCAATCCTGGAATGGAAAGGTCTGTTATGGTTGAGTTCATTTAGGATAAACTGCTCCAACTCCTGTCTGTTGTTTGAAAGGCTCTTGTGTTTTGATGGGAGGCTGATCTTTATAATATCAAACAAAGCCTGTTCATAGTAACTGCTGTTTTGCCTGACATCCAGGTGTGCCAGGTGGAAACCGAACACCTTAAGGTGCCGAATAACTTTTTGTACATCATATGCCGACAATGAGTGGACCCCGCATTCTGTAAGTGCACGCTTCAGAATGTAAAGATCCAGTTCAAGCTCTTTAGAGTTCCTGTAAGATGTATCCGCATCCTGAAGGATGGTCCTGCTTCCGGATGCCTTTTCAGTTGGCAATTTCCTTATCAACAGGTGGAGGTATCGCTTGAACGGCTCGTATCTGTCATTTTCCACAGAACTGCCTACCTCCTCTACGAGTCCCAGCATGCGACTGCTGAACTCAGGATGCAGCATTTCCTTTTCGAGATAGATACTAAGATTCTCTGCAAGATCCTCAAGATTTGAACGGATCAGCCGGAATGCGTATAATCGAAAGTCAGAAAGGGTATTCCTTGTTACATCGGCTGTTACAAGTGGGTGCCCATCGCGATCTCCCCCGACCCAGTTCCCGAATCTTATTCCCGGGAACTTGTCTGTTTCACTAATCCGGGCAGGGTCAAAACCGGCTTCCCTCCATGCCTGTTTTAACTTGAAATCATGATAATGAATAACTAACGGAAAAACCTTGTAAAAATAGTGCATTACATTTTCCAATTCAGAATCCACTGCTGGTTTTTCCATAAAGATCTCTCCGATATGCCAGAGTTTATGCAGAATTTTTTTGATATCGTAGCGGATCTCATCCTGCTCATAGCTGGTATACATTGAATTTTCGCGTTTCACTACCAGCAGGTAAAGCTCACGGTAGAGTCCAAGTACCACAGGACGCTTGGCTTCTGTTGGGTGTGCTGTCAGTACCGGTTCAACATCAATGCGACTTAGATTCTCCAGAATAAGCTGCTCTGAAGCTCCTTTTTCATGCAAATCGTTCAGAACCATTCCCCAGAGACCGTTGACAGATTTCAGACCATTTTTTTCTTCCTTGCTTCGCCGGTTTTGTACTGCACCGTTGACCTCACATAAATTCAGTAATTGAAAACTAATTGAGTACAGGTGTAACAACTTTTCAGGATTCCCCAGCGAAAAATCGGGCTCACGATTAGAGATCCAAGGTACCTGGTTTGCCAGTTCCACCTCATCATTCTCAATAAGCACCTTTTTTAAGGCTTGAAGCAGGAATTCAAGATCAGCATAGGGTTTTCCCAACAGGTCCTTTATTTCAGGCAGCAATGATTTCATAACACCGCAAAAATAATCATAATCTGATACCCTCTAAATGACATTCAAGGATAACACTGTGCTTGCGGTCAGATTACCCAGTTTCGGCAAGCTCTAAAACAACTATAATTCCCGTATTTTGATATTTCTGAACCAGACCGGATATCCATGATCCTGGAGACCGATATAACCCTTTTTAGCAATGCCCTCACTAAAACCAGGGAAATTCTTGAATTTGCTATTGGCAACAAGATCATCCCAGGCAGGAGTCCACATTTCATAATCAAGCACTTCTGTTCCGTTCTGAGTGTGAGTAACCTTACCATTTTGCACATGAATAACAATTGTATTCCATTCTCCAGCAGGATTAACAGTTTTGGGATCTGCTGCAATCATATCATACAGTGAACCGGCAAGATGACTTGCTATTTTATTGTCGGTTGCATCAACATTGTCAAGAACCTGAACCTCTGGAGCTGCATAATAGATTTTTTGACCAGGCACTTCTCTTACATTAAAGAAGATACCTGAGTTAGCCATTTTACTGGCTTTCCAATCTATTGATAATTCAAAGTTTTCAAATTCCTTATCATTGAAAAGGATGTCTCCATTAGCACCTCTACCGGGATCTTTACCTTCACCGGTATAAACCTTCATGGCATTATCTTCAATAATCCAGTTTTTCGGCATTTCAGTTCCGTTACATTGCCTCCATCCGTCAAAATCATTGCCATTGAATAACAGAATCCAACCATCTTTCTTCTCTTTTTCAGTGAGTTTGTTTACGCCCTGACTACAGGAAAGCAGCATACTTAGCATTACAACTGCACATGTTAATGATAAAATGATGTTTCTTTTCATGTTATGATTTTTAATCAAAAGAATTCCTCGAGGCTCTGCCTCGGGGTAAAGAGGAAAGTTAAGAAAACCTAAAGGTTTTCGTATGCATGAAAATGCATATTTTTGGTTCATGAGCGAGCATATACTAAAGAGACATAATAAAACTCTGTTATTCAATGGCAATGATTTTGACGGATGGAGGCAATGT
>DRHS01000054.1 GCA_011053095.1 Bacteroides sp. | reverse complement strand
GACTCTATCTTCTCTATGTATTTTTTACACTACCCAAATGGCGTAGCCTTCTTTCTAACGGGGCAAGCACTGTAAAACCTCTGGTCTCTTGCAGGGTAAAAATTGTTTTAATGATGATCCAATCTGCCTTCTGTTTACCCCCAATGCCCCAGCATATTGCCCGCCAGACTGCTGATAGGCGGGCGCAGGGGCAAGGAATGGGGGCGGATGTGTCGTTATTATTATCTAAAGCGAGAAATAACCAATGAAGACATTAGCGAACCCCATTAGAAAGCGTGGTTGGTGCGTTAGACTCTATCTTCTCTATGTATTTTTTACACTACCCAAATGGCGTAGCCTTCTTTCTAACGGGGCAAGCACTGTAAGACCTCTTACCTATTATAAAGCAAAAGTTGTTTTGATGACGTTCCTGGTAACATCGTTTACTTTGCCAGCATATGCCCAGGAGAATTTGTGGCATGAACTAATTGGTAAAGCTAATACGCTTCATCAACAGAGGCGATATCCAGAGGCAGAAAGTGTATATGAAGAAGCATTGAAGGTTGCAGAGGATACCTTTGGTTCAGACCATCCTAATGTTGCAATATCCTTGAACAATCTTGCAGGACTTTATATTTCCAAAGGTAATTATGCCGAGATTGAGCCACTTTATGAGCGAGCATTGGAAATAGTTGAAAAAGCCCATGGTCCAGACCACCCTGATGTTGCAATATCCTTGAAGAATCTTGCCGAACTTTATTACAACCAGGGCAGATATGCAGAAGCTGAACCTCTTTACAAGCGTTCCTTGAAGATATTAGAAAAAGTCCTGGGTCCAGACCATCCAGAGGTTGCGATTATGTTAGAACATATGGCAGAGCTTCACAAAAAGATTGGCAAAGAAGACGAAGCAGAATAATAATTAAAACGAGCAAAAAAAGATTCGTTAGAAATATTACATGGTGTTACCTCCGGAAATCAGGGAATCTCAGGAATGGATTGATCAAGGCAGATGCCCTGCATGCGGTCATCACGTTGGCACTGATGCAAAGGAATGTCCTGATTACGGACTGTTGCTTATTATTGAAGAAGAGGGGGGGTTAGGTGTTCGATAGCACTATTAATAGTATGGGTGAACTTATTCAAACTAACGAGACGGTTTTCTGGTGGTTAACAGTAACATCAATCATTGCCTTCTTTGCTACTCTGATAATTGTTCCCTGGTTTGTAATTCGAATACCCCCTGATTATTTCTCTAATTCTAATATAGAACGTCGGAAGACTCCCTGGTCTAATCAGCATCCCCTGGTACGAAGAATATTGCTGGCCGGGAGGAACGTTTTTGGATACGTCTTTATTGTGGTAGGGACTGCCATGCTGGTGTTACCCGGACCGGGCATATTGACAATTGTGGTTGGGATAATCCTGTTGAATTTTCCAGGCAAGTACAGGCTTGAGCGATGGATGGTCGAGCGTCGTCCGGTACTGCGCTCTATCAACTGGCTTCGTCAACGGGCGAAGAAAACGCCGATTGTTCTGGAGGAGTTAATCATATCCGAGAAGCCGGGTTCTCGTAAATAGGGTTCCGCCCCCATTCCTTGCGCCCGCCTGGATGACTTGGTCGGACGGGCGCAAGGAATGGGGGCGGGCAAGCCCGCCAAACTAAACGTCGGGCAGGCCCGCCAAATAAACCCGACTGAGTCGGGATACTCGATTCTTGATGCTCGATACTCGTTTTGGTTTTGTGACTAAGCTAATGACATTTTCAAGTCTCTCTCCATTCAGCATAATCCTTTGTTGAGACTTTCTGACCACTTTTAAGGAGTGAATATGTCCCAAAGTCACTCATGACATCAAGTGTCTCTGAGTCAAATACAGGCCCGTCCTTGCATACCATCTGTCCGTCGCAGACACATTGTCCGCAAATGCCAATACCACACTTCATATACCTCTCTAATGACGCCTCACATTGAATGTTATTCCTTTTGCAGAATTCATATACCTTGAGCATCATAATCTCCGGCCCGCAGGTATAAATAATCTCGAATCTATGCTTTTTGTGTAAGTCTTCTAAGGCATCTGTTGGATACCCTTTTTTGCCAGCGCTTCCGTCTTCGGTAAACGTAATCATATCTTTGAATCGATTTGGAAAAAGCAATTTTGATTTTGTAGTTGCTCCATTGAGTATTATGACATCCCCTTTATCCCCTCCTTGCGAAGGAGGGGAGGAGGGGTGGTGTTTTTGTCCACCTTTGTCTTGATTTGGATTAGATTGTAATTTATCAATGAGTGTGGCTAGCGATGCCATCCCACACCCACCACCAATTACACACGCATTTATGCCATCGCTGGGGATGCCGAATCCTTTTCCAAAAGGTCTTCTTATACCTACTTTGTCACCAACCTTCATGCCGTGCATGTATTTTGTAAACTTACCTCTCGCAAGTACCGAGATACCAAAGAAATCTTCACCATAGTATGATACTGCAAAAGGCTTTTCATCGACTCCCGGCAGCCAGACCATTGTAAATTGACCGGTCTCGTAAGCAAGTTCATGGTTGAATATAAAGGTCTTTGTATCGTCAGATTCGTTTATAATCTTATCAATCTTTAAGATTATGGGTTGTTCGAAGTGCATAATGAGCTCATTCATGGGCGATTCCTACCATTTCATTGATATTATTAAAGCCGTTATCAGACATCCACGATTCTATTTCATGGCAGACCTTTTGGAAGACATACATCCCTCTTTGATATATTGCAGTACCAATTCCAATTGCAGTTGCACCTGCCATAATCATTTCAATGGCATGACGACCAGTGGATATCCCTCCAACACCTATTATGGGAATTTTGACTGATTCGTATATGTCATAAACACATCTGGTTGCGATTGGCCTTAGGGCATCTCCTGAAACTCCACCAACCTTGTAAGAGAGAACGGGCTTCTGTGCTTCTATGTTTATGATCATTCCCGGACCCAGTGTATTCACAGCCGTAATGGCATCGGCACCCGCATCTTCAGCAGTCTTTGCCACGTTGCCTATCTCCGGAATAGT
>DRHS01000053.1 GCA_011053095.1 Bacteroides sp. | reverse complement strand
AGATGTGTATAAGAGACAGCTACTGAGTTTGCCCCGCTGCCCCGCCCGACATGATAGAATCCGCGGGACATGGAATAGCGTATTACATCCCATGTGATCAGGAAATAGGCAGAAAATCCCAGGCGGTCAATGATCTCCAGTTCATGCTTCACACGTCGTCTGGCTTCCGGGTTATTTTTTCCGTAACGGTACAGCAGTCCATCCATCGCCAGTTTCTCAAGCAGGAGCTTGTCGTCATAACGGCTGCCTGTGAAACAGTTCTTGTTCTTGACGGTACTGAAGTCAAAGCCGATCTGGCAGTCACCGATGACTGACTCTGTATTCCGGATGATCTCCGGGTAGGAGCGGTAGGCCTCCAGGAGCTTGTCCATGGTCAGGAAATGCTCATCTTTCGCTGCCAGGTGCTCCCTGTTGATCTTGCTGAGCAGGGTGTTATTATCAACCGCCCTGAGATGTGTGTGGATGCTGTAATCATCCCTGCCTCCAAAGGTTACCGGCTGGTTGATCAGGAGTTTTTCCCCCCGGTGCCGGAAAGGAGAGGATATCAGCTTCCTGACTTCAGATGGCCGTATTCCAAGGTATTCATTGTCGAGCAGTTGGGTAGGGGTTTTGCGTCCGAAAGGGAAAACAACGTATGCATTCAGGAAAGGGGGAGGGTCGGGGGGAATGGGCTTTTTATTGATATTGCATTCGGAAAGGAATTCGTTCAGTTCCCTGAAGCCTTTATTGTTCCGCGCGAGACCGGTGTAGAGCAGCTTGTTCCCATCATGGAACTCGATCCCTGCAATGGGATGTACCCCGCGCTCCTTGCAGGCCTTGATGAAATCCATTGTACCCGTAGAATTATTGATATCGGTCAGAGCCAGGACAGGCAGAGCTTTTCCTGCAGCCTGTTCGACAAGGGTTTCCACGGACATGGTACCGTAGCGCAAACTATAATATGAATGGCAATTCAAATACATTCTTCTCTATTGGTAACCGGGAATTACGGCAGATGGGGGGCAGGAGCAGAGCCGGTCCCGGCTGCCGGTCTTAGGTTCTGTTGCCTGTCAGGTAATCCGGGCGGTTGATTTTCCAGAGGCGTTTGAAGGTGCTGCCTCCCATCTGCCAGCTTGCCCGCTGTTCTATATCTGACGGCAGGGGTCTGTCTTCCGCATCCTCTTCCTCCTCCTTCATCTTTTCCCGGTTGCTGATGCCCACGGCCCGGAGCACAGATTTCCTTCCGTAGCGGTATCTGAGCTTGTCCAGCGCCAGGTAGAGCCGGATCATCTCCGGTGTATCCTCGAAAAGGTCCAGCTGCTGTACTCCGCCGACCAGGTGGCTGAACCGCACCCCGATCAGCCGGATCAGGATGCGGCGCTTGTACAGCCGGTCGAAAAGTTCCTTGGCAGTAGCGATCAGTACATGATCGAGAGAGGTGTAGGGGATCCTTTTCTGCAGGGTATGGGTGTCGAAATTGGAGTAGCGTATCTTCACGGTGATGCAGGCAGTCAGCTTCTGTTTTTTTCTCAGCTGGTAGGCCAGCTTCTCCACCATGCTCACCAGTAACTCCTTCAGGTGAACCACGTCAATGCTGTCCTTCTCAAAAGTCCGTTCCGTGCCCATGGATTTCTGCTCGCTGTAAGGTTTAACAGGGGATGTGTCGATACCATTGGCTTTCTTCCAGACAACCTGTCCGTTTTTCCCCAGTACCTTCTCCATCATTTCCACGGGCATGAGCTGCAGGGTCCGTATATACTGTATACCCATAGAGCGCAGCAGGTGATAGGTTTTATCCCCTATCATGGGGATTTTTTTTATGGAAAGCGGGGAGAGGAAGGGGATGACCTGCTTATGGATCACCTCCAGTTCCCCGTTGGGTTTGGCTTCCCCCGCAGCGATCTTGGATACGGTCTTGTTTACCGAGAGTCCGTAAGAGATCGGGAGTCCCGTGTGATGGAGTATTTTTTGCTTCAGCTCCCTGGTCCACTTCATGCAGCCGAAGAATTGGTCCATCCCCGAAATATCAATATAGTGCTCATCGACGGAGGCCTTCTCGTAGAGGGGTGACTCCTCGGCAATGATATCGGTGACCATGCGGGAATACTTCGTGTACATCTCCATGTCGCCCCGGATGATGATTGCATCCTCGCAAAGATTCCGGGCCATCTTCATGGGCATGGCCGAATGCACACCGTATAACCTTGCCTCGTAACTGCAACTGGCCACCACCCCCCTGTCTGACATTCCCCCTATAAGTATTGGTTTCCCCTCCAGGCTGCTGTCCTTCAAACGCTCGACCGATACAAAGAATGTATCCAGGTCGAGGTGCACGATATTCCTTTCCCTCATCACGATATTCCTTTCCCTCATCACGATATTCCTTTCCTCTATATAATAATCCCTGAAATTTTTGTTTTTTAATTATTTATTGTAATTTTGATTAGATATTAGTCAAATAGTACGATTAAAATATAATCAACCCGGATGAAAAAAGCAAAACTTCCGGGGAATAATTTTTGTCTGATCATTAAAAAAACATCTTATGCATTTTAGCCAGAACATAAAGCTCCTGCGGAAGCGGAGGAACCGCACCCAGGACGAGCTTTCCCATATCCTGGGAATGAGGCGATCCACCCTGAGCGGGTATGAGAACGAGGTTGCCGAACCCGGCATACATACCCTGATGGCCTTCTCAAAATACTTTGGTGTTGCGGTCGACACCCTGATCCGAATTGACCTGGCCGGCCTGTCGGAAAGCCAGCTTTCAGAACTGGAGCGGGGGAATGATATTTACCTCAGGGGAAGCAAGCTGAGGGTGCTTGCCACCACGGTTGACAATGAGAACGAAGAGAACATAGAACTGGTAAACGAAAAGGCAAAGGCCGGTTACACCAATGGTTTTGCCGATCCCGAATTCATCCAGCAGTTGCCCACCTTCCAGCTGCCTTTCCTTTCCCCTGCAAAGAAATACCGGACCTTCCAGCTTTCCGGTGATTCGATGCTTCCCATACCGGACCGATCCTGGGTGACCGGGGAGTTTCTGCAGGACTGGAAACAGATCCGTACCGGGGAAGCCTATGTCATACTCACCCTCGACGACGGGATCGTATTCAAGGTTGCCGAGAACCTGCTCGAGAAGGAACATAAGCTGACCCTGTATTCCCTGAATCCCATCTACGAGCCTTTCGATGTGAATGTGAACGAGATCAAGGAAGTCTGGAAGTTCAACAATTATATCAGCGCAGAGATTCCCGAGCCCGTTACTCCCGAAGAAGAACTTCTGAAAACCGTTGCCAACCTGAAGCAGGATATGGCCAGGATCAAAAAGCAGATATTGCCCGGAAGACCTGAAGCCTGAGATCGTAGGAAGGTGAGTATGCTGTTTTTTTCATAACTTGTAGAAAACAGTATATAATTCTCACAAACCCTTGAGTGATGAAATCAACTGTCAGACTGTCCGTTTCCATATTTGTTTTCAATCTGGTTTTAGCAGTTTTACCTTTATATACCCAGCCGGTAATTGGCGAGTATAATATCCATGATTTCGATAGTATAGGAGGGTCCTCACCTGCAGGTTCCATGGTCATGCTCGACTCAGATTTATTTGGAGCTACCGAAAACGGAGGAGCAAATGACTGCGGAATAATTTTCAGGATAAAAAAAGATGGTAGCGGTTTTGCAAAGCTGTTTGATTTTATTGACAGTACTGGCTGTGAACCCCAATACGGATTGATTAGCGGAAACGGATGGCTATTCGGAACGACATCTTCAGGAGGATTAGATTCTGCAGGAACGGTATTTAAGATCAGATTAGATGGCAACGATTTTACTTTGCTTAATGCGTTTAATGATTCCAATGGCAGGCATCCTCTCAATTTAGTACTGTCTGGAGATTATTTATACGGTGCTACAAAAAGTGGGGGCAGTTCTGATTTCGGCGTGATTTACAAGGTGAAAACCGATAATGAACCCTCGTATGCTGCTGCAAACTCCCTTGCAGATACCCTTAAGAAACAAATCACAGATGGAACAGTTGATGCTGACGATCCACTTACAGATCCGACAATAATTGGCTTTCTGACTGCTTTGAGCCTATACCAGCCAGGAATGACCAATGCGCAGGCTGAAGCAACACTGCGGGCTTACGGGAGGATTGGATTTGAAGTTTTGCATGAGTTTGACTTCGATAAGTCATTCTGCAACCTTAGTATTCAGGATTCCAGGATATACGGCATAACAGAGGCCGGATCATCTTCCGATAAGGGGATCATTTTTTCAATCAATACGGATGGCAGTGCTTATTCTTCCTTATTTGAATTTGATGGTACAAACGGAGCAGGAGCCAGGGGGGGACTGACAGTAATGGGCCCCTTCCTGTACGGGACAACCCAAAGGGGCGGAGAATTTTCAAATGGTGTTGTTTTCAAGATTGGTACAGATGGTCTTGGATTTAAAAGCCTGCATAGTTTTGGTTCAAAGGGAAACGGTCCCAGGGGAGGCATCACAATTGTCAAGAACCTTATCTATGGTACCACATATTATGGCGGTGCGAATGAATTCGGAACCCTGTACCGGGTTGACACTTCGGGATCTGACTTCATGAGCCTGTTCGATTTTGATACCATTAACGGTAACAAGCCAACGGGCTATCTTCTGGAATCGGAATCCTTTCTCTACGGTACAACACAGATAGGAGGCCAAAATAATCATGGAGTATTGTTTGCCTATACACCATTTCTCATAACCATGCAACCTTCCACCAACGATACGGTTTGTAAATACACAAATACAGGATTCAATGTTAAAGTTGAAGGAACAGGTTTAAAATTCCAATGGCAGCGTAAATCCGGCGATATATGGTCGGATATTTCTGTTCCGGGAAGCCCTACCCAATACAGAAATTGGGATACTGACTCATTGGAGATAAATAATATAGTTCAGAACGCAATTTATAGATGTGAAATAACCGATACAACCGGGGCGACAATGTATACCAATGAATCTGTATTAAAAATTAAGAGGCCGCCTAACATCCTCACAATGTCTTCTGACAAGATATCCTGCGAGGATCAACAGATTAGTTTCCAGGTTGTGGCATCTGGAGATGAAATTTACTACCAATGGGAGGTTAATTCCGGGAGTAGCTGGACAAAGCTTACAAATGGTAATGGGTACAGCGGTACCGGAGAAAGTACTCTTTCGTAACTACTCAGGTCTCAAAGGCTAAGTTTTAGTTTATGAGAATCAAAAAAAGTAAATCCGTTTTTATTACAGGTGTCGAAGATGGATCGGATTACCGCATAGGATTGTATCCCTTGTGGAGACTTAAACATAGTTGATACTTT
>DRHS01000052.1 GCA_011053095.1 Bacteroides sp. | reverse complement strand
TAGCAGCGGCTTTGCTCGAGATTGAGCTAAAGATGAGAAAAGTCAATAACTTTAGAATATTGAATCAAATGCAAAAAACCATAAAAGAAGAAATTCAAAAACGAACCTCTCAGCAAGGAATTTCAACTAGAAATGGGACATGATCTTCACCGGGAAATTAATTTATGTTTTAGTTAATATATAGTTTGTTTTAGTTTCATACATGTCTTTAATTAGTAATTGCTTATCAAGATATTAATTAATTATGATGAACAAAATAAGAGAAGTCAAGTTTTACCGTAGCCTGGTGATTTTGTTGACTGTCACCCTGCTAATAGCGTTTTCAACAATCTCATGCGATGAACAGAAAGGACCCGTCGACTATGTGGACCCATTCATCGGAACGGACTTTTTTGCCCATATGTTCCCCGGTTCGGCATTACCTTTTGGAATGGTCCAGCTCAGTCCCGATGTTCACACAAAAGGGTGGACGTATGGTTCGGGCTATCAGTGGGGGGATAATTCAATCATTGGTTTCAGCCATACCCATTACAGTGGCGTCGGTATGGTCGCCAAAGGTGACATACTTGTAATGCCTGTGATTGGTCAAAAACTTCAGGTCTTACCGGGTTCAAGAGAAAATCCCGATGAAGGATACCGTTCAAGGTTCGAGCATAATAAAGAAACAGCATCACCCGGGTATTATTCGGTTAATTTAAAAGACTATGATATTAAGGCTGAATTGACTGTTACGAAAAGAGTTGGGATGCACAGGTATACTTTCCCGGAATCGGAAAATGCCCGTATCCTGTTAGACCTCGGCCACATTCTGGGAGATGCACCAACGGAAAAATCGCATCTGGAATTCTTAAATAATAATACAATCGAGGGTTATAAGGTGTCACAGGAAGTAACCGTTTATTTTGTGGCAGAATTCAGCAAGGATTTCGCAGCGTATGGCACATGGGATAATAACTATTCAGCTCCCGAGTCGGGTGCCAGTGTTTATCCCTATAAATCTGCCGAATCGGGAAGTAATATAGGTGCGTTTGTGAACTACAACACCACTTCCGGGGAAACCATCCTTGTTAAAGTGGGCCTATCGTACGTTGGTGTGGAAGGCGCCCGCACTAACCTGAAAGCCGAAATTCCGGAGTGGGACTTCAACCGTGTTAAAAAGGAAGCAGAAGAAACCTGGTCTAGGGAATTAGCGAAAATACAGCTCAAGGGTGGAACGGAGGATCAGAAACAAATATTTTATACAGCCCTATACCACTCGTTGGTAGCCCAGGTTATATCAACTGATGTTGATGGCAGATATTTAGGAATGGACGGCAATATCCATGTAGCGGAAGGTTTTGATTTTTTTCCTACTTTTTTCTGTTGGGATACCTACCGCTCCGAACATCCTCTTATGACCCTGGTGGCTCCTGAACACGTCAATGACATGATAAGATCAATCGTATCCAAAACAAGGAATTACGGATGGCTGCCCGCCCAGCATCACCGGAATGTATTCGGACAGGGGATGGTAGGTGACCACCTTGTCCCCATCATTGTCGATGCCTTTATGAAAGGATTTAGGGATTACGATGTGGGATTTATCTATCAAGCCATGCGAAAAAAAGCCATGGAACTGCCTCCTGCTCCGCTCCCAACTTCTGATGGCCGCTCCGGACTGACATATTATCTGGAACTGGGGTATGTTCCCGTAGATAAAGTTACAGAGTCGGTGCCAAACACCCTTGAACTGGCCTATAATGACTGGTGCATCGCACAAATGGCCCGGGAATTGGGGAAAGAAGACGATTATAAGCTGTTTATGCGAAGGGCAAGAAACTATGAAAATCTTTTTGATCGCAGCACAAACTTCATGCGTCCGAGGAAACTTGATGGGCGCTGGCTTGAATCCTGTGATGGCCAGCCGGCTGAAATAATTACCTCGGGGGACCATTCCTATTACAGCTGTTTCGATCCCTTACTGGTCGGGAGAAGGCCAAACCGTTATTATACTGAGTCAAATGCCTGGCAATATATCTGGTCTGTTCAGCATGATGTAGGGGGACTGATTGATCTGTTTGGCCAAAAAGATGATTTTACATCCAAACTTGACTCATTGTTTATAATGAGTCCGGAAATAAGCGAACCGAAATATGTAGGAGTTGTCGGCACAATCGGGCAATATGTACATGGCAACCAGCCCTCTCATCATGTTGCATACCTTTATAATTATGCCGGAGAACCATGGAAAACCCAGGAGCGGGTCCATCAGATCATGAATGAATTATACAGAACCGGGGCCGGTGGACTTTGCGGAAATGAGGACATGGGATCGCTCTCGTCCTGGTACGTGCTGAGCGCAATGGGATTCTACCCGGTAAGTCCGGGCCAGAATATTTATGTGATAGGGACACCGCTTTTTGAGGAAGCGACCATCCGGTTGAATAGTTCCGGTGAAGCTGGAAAATTTACTGTCAGGGCAAACAAGGTATCATCCGTTAACAAATATATCCAGTCAGCAAGCCTTAACGGCAAGCCAATGAGCAAAACATGGATTTCGCACGACGAGATAACAAATGGTGGAATACTTATCTTTGAAATGGGTCCCGAACCAAACAGGCAATGGGGCATTAATAGCGCAGATATTCCTCCATCAATGGAACGTTAAACACACATTTGTATTGAATAAATTCAAGAAGTATTATGTTGATGATATATATTTTGTGATAATGGAATACAAGGGAAGGTACAAAGTCTTTGACCCGGAACGGATTGCTACATATCCGATATCGGAGCGCTCAAACAAGGTAAAGATTGATGATTTGATCGACCCGGCAGAAGTCGCGTCGATGGACATTGTTGTCCCTGAAGAAGTTGAAGAAAATATTGATCTTCTTGCCCGGGAGATTGTTACTGCCAGAGAAAAAAACAGACCCGTACTGCTTTTTACCGGAGCCCATCTGATTAAGAACGGACTTGGCAGATTGCTCGGAGATCTTGTCAAACATGACCTGTTCACGATAGTATCAGGTAATGCCGCCACCTCAATACATGATTTTGAACTGGGTTTGATCGGGGAAACCAGTGAATATGTACCCCGGGCACTAGAAAAAGGAGAATTCGGAATGGCCTTTGAATTCAACTATATTAATGCTGCTCTATCACTTGGGAACCGGTATATGCTGGGCTATGGAGAATCGGTTGGAAGGATGATCTGCGATGAGTCCTTCCGAAATGAGGCCGTAAAAATCCTCGGGCAGGATGGCCTGTCAATAAAATTCAGGCATCCCGGGTTAAGTGTACAGGCTGTTTGTTATGAAAATGAAATACCCTTTACCGTTCATGCCGGAATCGGGACAGATGTTCTTGACCAGCATGTATATTTTGACGGGCAGGCAAAGGGAGGGTGTTCGGGGAGGGACTTCCTCATTTATACGAATGAAGTTTGCGGGCTTACCGATGGAGGAGTGGTATTAAATATCGGAAGTGCTGTCACCGGACCGGAAGTTTTTCTAAAAGCAGCTTCCATGGCAGGAAATACAGGTAATGTACCGGACAGTATAATAACGGCAAATTTTGACATCAGGCCCTTCAATCCTGAGAAATTTACCGATGAAAACTCCGTCGGTTATTATTACAGAGACCAAAAAACTATTGTGACCCGAGTCCCTCAGGCTTATGGTGGGAAAGGTTTATATATCGGAGGAAACCAAAAACAGACATTCCCATTATTGTATAGAAAATTACGCGAGTTATTAAAGTGATCCACATTATATATTTTTGACAAGATGAAAGAAGACCGGATTAAGGAAATTCTTGAGAAAATCAGCAATGTTAAAATTGCAGTATATGGTGATTTCTGCCTGGATGCTTACTGGCTTATGGACCCTGATGGTTCAGAGGTTTCCGTTGAAACAGGCTTAAAAGCCGAAGCTGTTGCAAAACAGGTATACTCACCAGGGGGTGCGGGGAATATTGTTGCCAACCTGGCTGCTCTGAAACCTGCAGAAATAAAGGTTGTCGGTGTAGTTGGAAATGATATTTATGGCCGTGAACTTACATCACAGCTTCAGTCCCTCGGTGCCGATACAAGTTCCCTGATAATTCAGAATGAAGATTTTGACACCTATACATATACAAAGAAACTCTACGGGGGAAAGGAAGATCCGCGCATTGATTTCGGATTGAAAAACAAGCGGAGAAAAAGTACAGATTCAGAATTGCTGCATAACATTCAATCGGCTCTTGAAAGCCATGATGCGCTGATATATAACCAACAGGTAGCAGGCAGCATCACCAATAAGGAATTCATTGATAAAAGCAATGCACTGTTTAGCAAATACAATGACAAGATTGTTGTACTGGATTCAAGGCACTTCAATGCCAGTTTCCGGAATGTTTACCGTAAAGCCAATGAAATTGAGATAGCCATCCTTAATGGTCTTGATGTGGACCCTCAGGATTATATTTCAATCTCTAATGTCATGAAATATGGTAAAAAGGTCTTTGAGCAGTATAAGAAACCTGTAATCGTTACCTGCGGGGCCCGTGGTATGGTTTGCTTTGATTCTTCAGGAATAAGTGAAATTCCCGGGATACAATTATCCGGAAAGCTTGATACGGTCGGTGCTGGTGATACCACTATCAGTGCCCTAACCCTGAGTTTGGCTGCGGGTATTACCCCTGCGAAATCAGCTGCATTTGCAAATTTTGCTGCAGCGGTAACTGTTCAGAAGCTGCGTACTACGGGAACAGCTACGGGTGAAGAGATAACAGCACTGAGTAAAGATGTTGATTATATCTACCAGCCCGAGCTGGCAGCAGACCTGAGGCAGGCGCACTATCTGCCTGGTTCCGAGATTGAATTGTGTTATAAAGATACCGCTTTTAAAAGGGGGGATATTAAACATGTACTGTTCGACCATGACGGCACCCTGAGTACCCTGAGGCAGGGTTGGGAAGAAATTATGGAGCCCGTAATGATCAAGGCAATCATGGGAAACAAATACCATACTGCAGATAGTAAATTATTCCAGGAGGTGCAGAACAGGGTTCTTGAGTTCATCGACATGTCAACCGGAATACAAACCATTCTTCAGATGGAAGGTCTAGTTGCGATGATTGATGAATTTAATATTGTACCAAAAAAAGAGATCCTGGATAAATTCGGCTATAAAAAGATCTATAATGATGTCCTTATGGAAGTAGTCTCCGGAAGGCTTGATAAACTCGGCGCAGGAGAGATGAACATCGACGATTTCACGCTCAAGGGATCCCCGGGTTTTCTGGAAATCCTGAGAGAAAAGGGAGTAAAGCTTTATCTTGCAAGCGGAACGGATAAACAGGATGTTATAATTGAAGCTGAAAGACTTGGCTATGCCGGCCTTTTTGACGGAGGCATATACGGTTCTGAAAACGACATCAGGAAGTATTCAAAAAAGATGATCATAAACAGGATCCTGAGTGAGAACAATCTAAAGGGGAATGAGCTTGTTGTTTTCGGGGACGGACCAGTCGAGATAAGGGAATGTAATAAATCTGGCGGAATTGCAATCGGAGTAGCCAGCGATGAAGTAAGAAGGTTCGGGTTGAACCAGGAAAAGCGCAGCAGGCTGATAAAATCCGGCGCCCGGATTATTATACCCGACTTTTCACAAGCAGACAAAATGATAGACCTTTTGTTTAATACGTGATTGGAATGAATTCCGGAGTTCAAACAGCTGAATACTACCTTGGATATGATATTGGCGGAACAAAATGCAGTATCGTATTAGGTGACAGGAATTTTAATGTACATGAAAAGATAGTTTTTCAGACCCATTCAGAGAGAGGCTACCAGGAGATCCTTAGTGATTTTAAAAAACACACTTATGCCCTTTTGGGGAAGTATGATAAGAAAAACCTTGTTAAGATCGGGATAAGCTGCGGCGGACCGCTTGATTCAGAAAGGGGGATTATTTATTCTCCTCCCAATTTGCCAGGATGGGATTCAGTGCCAATTGTTGAGATCTTTGAAAAGGAATTCAGTGTCGACGTTGAAGTTCAAAACGATGCAAATGCCTGTGCGCTGGCTGAATGGATGATGGGGGCCGGCAAGGGGACAAAGAACATGATCTTTCTGACTTTCGGTACGGGAATGGGGGCCGGACTTATAATTAACGGACAACTTTACAGTGGGACAAATGATCTGGCAGGAGAAGTTGGCCATATCAGGCTGGCCGAAGAGGGTCCTGTTGGCTTTGGGAAAGCTGGCTCATTTGAAGGCTTCTGCAGTGGAGGCGGCATCGCCCGTTTGGCCCAAGGCATAGTATCTGAGAAATTGAAGGCAGGCGTAACTGTTGATTTCTGTCCTTCCGCAGACCGGCTTGAGGAGATCACTGCCAGGACGGTATTTGAAGCGGCCTATGCCGCCGATCCGGTCGCTAAAGAAATTGTGAATATCTCGGCCACATACCTGGGAAAGGGCCTGGCATTGTTGATCGATATACTTAATCCTGAATGCATAGTTATCGGAAGTATCTTTACAAGAAATGAAGATATGTTAAGGCCCCTAATTGAAAAGATCCTGGAACGGGAAGCAATTCCCGCATCCAAAAACGTCTGCAGGATCTTACCGGCAGCTCTTGGTGATGATATCGGAGATTATGCCGCTTTATGCGTTTCTTTAAAATGAACTCCAAAAAACGTAATGATGAAAGAAGAGTATATCCTGAGTGAACTGGTAGGGCGCTATCCTGCCCTGGAATCCTGCAAAGATGATGTCCGGGAAGCCAGTTTGAAGATTATTGATTGCTACTTAAAGGGTGGAAAATTACTGGTCTGCGGTAATGGGGGCAGTTGTTCCGATGCCGACCATATCGTAAGCGAGCTGATGAAAAGCTTTGAAAAAAAACGTCCGGTTGATAAAGCCCTGCAAGACAGCCTGGCATCCGTTTCGGGTGAGAGAGGTAACTGGATAGCAGACAGACTGCAGAATGCCCTGCCTGCCATATCATTGAACGCACATACTGCACTTTATTCTGCCATATCAAACGACATCGATGCCAGCCTGGTTTTTGCACAACAAGTTGTTGGCTATGGACAAGCAGATGACGTTCTGTTTGCAATAAGTACTTCCGGGAACTCCGGGAATGTCATTGATGCAGCCATTACTGCAAGGGCAAAAGGGCTTCTGGTAATTGGACTGACCGGGGAAAGCGGTGGCAGAATGAAAGAATACTGTGACGTTGTAATTACCGTACCTTCTTCAAATACCCCTGAAGTACAGGAATTCCATCTTCCGGTTTATCACACAATCTGCAGAATTATTGAAGAACGTTTTTTTCAATAAAAAGCCATCTGTCGCAAGGCAGATGGCTCTTTGAATGAATGGCAAACCGCATGAATCGCGGTGGAAATACTAATGGATTAATCGTTGATGCTTACCAGTCCCTCTTCAGTCATTTTCCAGACTTCTCCGGCCAGTTCGCGTTTCAATATCTTATCGACAGTATTTACACGATTGAGGAAGTGACGTGTGTTTTTATCAAGGCGGACATATTTACCCTCTGGCACATAAACTGTTACCCTGGTTCCAGGTGCCCTCCAACGGTTTGGTTTATCAAGGCTGAAGTGAGGCTCCAGGAGAATTGTTGATGATTCCTGAGTCCAGTTGTAATTTAGATTATCTGCATTTATTGAAGCCTCTTCCGTGTTCCTTCCCTGTGAATGTTTTCGTACTGTCATTTCCCACTCGACAATATCACCGGGTGAAATGTCAATATCAATTTTACCATAAACTTTGTCATCAGTGGAGAATATGTGCCAGTCATCATCATAACGACTGTACCAGTCATCTGAAAATCCTTCAATTTCAAGATCGGAATTCATACTGATCAGTAGGGTGTCTGTTGGAAACGCAATCAGTTCATGGGTAGTGCTGGCTTTTCCATACTCGTTGAAATGCCATCCCTCAAACGCGGCCATGGATATAAGAAAGATGAGGCTGATGATCCAGAGTACAAAGGCTGTTAAACCGATCATTTTATCATTCGCCTTAAAACGGAACATCATTTTTATTCCCCCATAGATCAAGGCGATAAGTGGAATAACTATGGTAAAGAACAGGGCTATTGAGATAAAGGTAAGATTTGTAGGATCCCCGAATATCCCGAATATTTCTGCGTATGAATTAATATCGGAACCAAAAAACTTCATAGGGAATACCGCACTGCTGAAAAAGAACCCGATTGAAAGAGCACTGAGTGTTACCACACCAGTAATAATCAGGGAGAATCCTATGATAAAAAGAATAATCTTAAACAGGATCAGGAAGAATTTTCCGAAAACATATAATATCTCATCCAGCACTGATTTGGTCTTTTTCAATTCTTTCGAATCCCTGACTTTCTGATACCCCTCCTTCACATTTTCTTTTACTGTTTCATACTCCTCTTTTACAGTTTTTTCAATGTTTGACACTGTTACCTTTTCACCACGCATCTCTAGTTTTTCCGCAGCGGTGTATGCTTTAGGTACGGCAATCCACAGAACGATATACAGAATAAACATTAGTCCCCCTCCAGTTGCAAAAAAGAAAACCACCCACAGAAGGCGCATCAGCCAGATCTCAATACCAAAATAGGCCGCAAGTCCTGAGCAAACCCCTCCTATTGCTGTGTTGTCGGGATCCCTATAAAACTTCCTCGATTTTTTTCCTTTGGTATAAGTGGAACTGCCTTGATCATCTGTGCTTCCCTCTTCGTCCAGGATCTCCTCTGGTTGACCCATTATAATAACAATAGCCCTGACATCGTCAATAGTTATTACCTGCTTTTTTTCACTTATCTTCTCCTGAAAGAGCTCAGCAATCCGGGATTCAATATCCTCGATTATCTCAAGACCTTCTTCTGTATCGCGGAACCGGCTGCTTATGGAATCAAGGTAATCCTTAAGTACCTGGTAGGCATCTTCATCAAGGGTAAAGATCTGTCCGCTAAGGTTTATTTTTATCGTTGTCTTCATGTGTCGAATTGTGTTAAGCTTTTGGTTTTTTCTTGCTGTTTATCGTATTAATGGCACTGACCAGTTCATTCCAGGACAGATGCATCTCATCAAGGATTTTCTTACCCGTATCGGTAATTGTATAATATTTCCGGGGTGGACCCTGGGTTGATTCTTCCCACCGATATCCCAATAATCCTGCATTCTTATTCCTGGTCAGGAGGGGATAAAGCGTGCCTTCCACCACAATCAATTTTGCTTCCTTTAACTCTTTAATGATATCTGAAGCATATGCGTCATTCTTTGAAAGGATGGAAAGGATGCAGTACTCCAGGATTCCCTTTCTCATTTGTGCCTTGGCATTTTCTATATTCATCTTATAATAATTCTACTTTGTTTATAATTCTATCTGGATACTCAGATCACTGAATCTGCAGAGCCTGGGACTGGGATAATGGGGCTCAGGTACCTGCTGGTTATCGGACAATTCTAATTTGTAATTCTGAAAATGGATCTCTTTTTCCTGAGGGATCGTAAGAACGTATTCCGCTGCCTGAAATATTCGCATCGGATTACCCGCATCCACCTCTGTGCTGAGCAAGCTGTGTTCAAGTATAAAGGACCCTCCGACTCCGAAGATCATCAGGATAAATGTTAACTTTAGACTTAGTAATATTTTTAGAGTACTATACATAACAAGTAAATATGCAATACAAAGATATGTAAAAAATACAGTACTATGCAAGACATAGTACTAAAAAATTGATATTATTTTTCGTATATTGATCTAATGTGCAGAATAACAGTAATATAGAAGCAAAAATATTTTTACATGAAACAGGGGGTATTATTGAAAATGCAGGTTGAACTGGGGGAAAAGGTAAAATACACACTCAATCTTGGTACAGATAGTATTGAAATGAATGCACTGCTGGGTACCTCAATAGCGTTTAATTTTCACGATATAATACATTGTGTTCGTTGTGGAAGGGTAACAAAAAAATCATTTGCACAGGGATATTGTTATCCATGTTTTAGCACGGCCCCGGAAACAAGTGAATGTATTATAAGACCGGAATTGTGCCTGGCACATGAAGGAGTGTCGAGAGACATGAAATGGTCGGAAGGTCATTGCCTGCAGGATCATATTGTTTACCTGGCTCTTTCCAGTGGACTAAAAGTCGGGGTTACCCGGTCAACTCAGGTACCCACAAGATGGATTGACCAGGGAGCATGGAAGGCAATACCTCTGGCCAGAACGCCTAACCGTCATCTGGCGGGAAAGATAGAGGTAACACTTAAAGCTCATATGAGCGATAGGACGAACTGGAGGAATATGCTGACAAATAAGATTGCCAGGGATATTGAACTGGTGGAAGAAAAGCAAAAAGCAGTTGAGCTGCTCCAGGGTGATTTACAACAATATGTTATACAAGACAATATTGTAACAGAAATAAATTATCCGGTTCTTCAGTTTCCGGAAAAGGTAAATAGTCTCGGTTTTGATAAAACGAAATTTATTGAAGGGGTATTAAATGGAATTAAAGGACAATACCTGATCTTTGAAAATGGCTCGGTTCTGAATGTGAGAAAACACGGAGGATACCTTGTTTCGATGGAATATTAATCAAAAAATAACTTTTGTGGCTGTCTGTTTTGAGACTTAATTCCTATATTTATTCTATAGCATTAATCAGCGCTGATGTCCTTAAACCACCCAGCGGAAAACTTTGATGATTTGGTAGCCTTTATACAGGACCTACCTTTTGATCCAGACCTTGAACAGTACAGGGACCGACTGTTCAAAAGCAGGGAGGTGGAAAGATTGCTGGTTCTTGGTTCCCAGTTTCTCTATATTTTTGATTTCTCAAGAGCTGAATTAGTCTATGTAGGTGCATCTGTCCGGCAGCTGCTGGGATATGATCCCCGAAGGATGACTATGAAAATGATGTTTGATATTATACATCCGGCTGACCGCATCAAAGTGATCAAGGCTTCACAAAAGTCTATCGAAATCATCAAGGAATCCGGACAGACTACTCCATGTCAGGTGTCAGCACATGTGAATTACAGGATACGAAGAATCTGCGGGACATATATTTCTGTTTTGAGGCAGACGGCAGTTTTCAGGACCGATAAGCAGGGCAATATCCTGTATTCACTCGGAATTTTGAGTGATATTTCCCATCTTAAACCGGGGAATAAAGTTGAGTTAAAGATTGTGGGACTGATAAAGGAACCAGAACTGGTAGGAGGCATCGAAATAAGCATAACAGACGGGATTTTCAGCCAAAGAGAAATTGAGATTATTAATTTAATTGCCGAAGGAAATAAATCTGCTGAAATAGCAGAAATGCTCAGCATCAGTCCACATACAGTCCTAACCCACAGGAAGAATATGCTGAAAAAAGCTGAACTCAATAATACAGCTGAATTGTTAATGTTCTCCAAAGAGCATGGAATAATCTGACCAGGATCCCAAAGGTTATAGAATTGATGTTCTTCCGGTTTCATTTTTATTTCTAAATTTGATCTGCTTCCTAATTGAAAACCATATGAAAACCCTCGACCCTAAAAAACTTTGTTCTATATCCATAATTGTCTTATTGACAGGTTTTATCTGGAGTGGCTTTGCAGCTGATGATCCGGATGATCTGCTCGATTGGTACCTGGAAACAGGATCCTTAGAATTTGCAGATAAATTAAGAGAGGGATTTCCCGGCTCCCCGCATGCCGCCTTTTGTGATGCATGGGAGTACATGGGTGCAAACGATGAAAAAGCCCGGGAACTGGCCTCTGCACTTGTACAGGATCATCCGGATTTTGCACACGGTCATTTTGCACTGGCCACTATTTTGACAATCGGTTTTAATGAGTATGCAGAAGCGATCCCCATTTTTGACAGAAGTATCGAGATTCTGCCTGATTTCATGCTCTCTTATCAATACAGGGGGATTGCAAAAATTGGTCTTGTTGATTATCCCGGAGCAAAGGAGGATTTTAATAAAGTGCTGAAACTCAAGCGTGGATATGCAGAAGGATTTCTGCTCAGAGGAGTAGCAAATCATGAACTGGGGGATGAAGAAGCGATGAAAGCTGACTTTGAGATCGGACTTCAGCTAAACTATATGGCCCTTGCAGCTATTCCCGGAGACCTGGCCAAAGGAGCCATAGACAAAGCCATTGAAACAGCTCCTGAAAATGCTATATATTACTATGCCAGAGGCTACTCCAATTTTGTAAAGGGAAATTATCGTCCCGCCAGCCAGGATTTCAATAAGTGTATAGAACTTGTTACAGGGAATTCGGATTTTTATAAATATTCCGGTGCCAGCAAAATACAGATTGATAATTTTGAAGGGGGACAAAAAGACCTCAATTACGCTCTGAGTATAAATCCAGATGATCCGGAAATATACTATTACCTGGGTGTCCTGATGAACGACCACATCAAGCAACCTGCTATGGCCCAGGAGTATATGAATCATGCCATTCAGCTTGATGAATACAATGCCCTTTATTATTATGAAAGATCTAAGGCAGCATTTAAAATGCTGGACTATGATCAGGCGAGAGACGACATCAACATGGCCCTGAAACTCGACCATAGAAGGGGTGATTTCTATGCCCAGCGTGGAAATGTAAAGATGAAAATGGGCGATCCGGCCGATGATTACTGCCCTGACTTCAGGAAAGCCCTTGAATGGGGTACCTCCTACAACCTGAAAAGGGTAATGAAAAAATCATGCAGAGAATAGTGCCCTGATTCCCTAGATTAACCTGCCTGAACGGGCAACTCCTGTAACCGTTTCTTTCCTTCATCAAAGCACATTTGCCTTTAAGCTGAATTCGGAGTAACTTGGATAATTGCAAATGAAAAAGTAGCGAATTTCTTCTCAAATAGCAATCTCAACTGTTTATTAACAATGATCCGATAATCGGTTTTCCAATCATATTAAAAAGACAAAAAGATGAAGATATATCAATATATTCATATATTTGTTATACGATGACTCAGCTAAGCAAATTTTCGCTTGGTAGTTACCCCTAAATAATCGAATATGTCAAACCTCTCAAACCTTAAAAATTAATAGTGATGAAAAAAATTCTATTCTTTTTCTTTGTTGGCAGTATCCTTGTTAAGTCAATGGATGCTGCGGTCCTTACCGTGAGTAATGATGCTAAGGCACCTGCTCAATACTCAGCAATAAACACAGCAATTGCTGCTGCAAATCCTGGTGACACTATAATGGTCTATGGCTCGGGGATTTCATATGGAACTGTTGAAATTGCCAGGGAAATTGTGCTGATTGGAGCAGGGTGCAACAATCCCTACGGAGGAACTTCCATCCTCGGAAGTGTTAATTTAAGAGGTTCGGGTGCATTTACTGCAAGCAACAGTAAAATTACTGGCTTTCGGATGGGATATATTAGTTTTTATGGGACCAACGGCACTTCAAAAACAATTGAAGGGGTTACAATTGAACGATGCTATATGACCTCCTATACATATTTCCAAAACGCTAATGTTACCTACAGGAATGATACCATACGTAATTGCCTCCTCGGTTCCTCCTATGTTTATTTTGGTGGGTCAGGCTTTGAGAATGTTATTTTTCATAATAATATTTTTAGCAATTATTATTTGTACTCGAGTTCCAATTACTCAGCAGCTGGTGTAATTGTTAAAAACAATGTGATGTTAAACAGAGCTTCAAGCAATATGTTCTCAAGTGTAAAGGATCTGGCGGTTGACAACAATATTTTTTACGCTGCCGAGCCCCAGGGATGTACAAATTGTGCTTTCAATAATAATATGACTTTTGCCAATACCCAGGATACACTTGTGGGACCTGGAAATCCGGGCAGTGTTGGAAGTGGTAACATGCAAACAGTAAACCCTCTTTTCGAGGATTATCCGGTTGGAGGTGGAGCGTTTTCCTGGTCACATGACCTGACGGTAACCGAACCGACGGCCCAGACTGCAGGAACAGATAACACGGTTATAGGTATTGAGGGCGGTCTGATGTTTTATGAACCCGGAGCAAATCCGGCTATCCCCCAAATGACAGAAATCAGTTTCCCCGGAAATGGGAGTTCTGTAAAAGTAGGGGGATCCCTGGATGTGACATTTAAGGCAAAAAAACAGGATTAATAATCTTTTTACCCGGTAAGCCGGGTAATGATTAATACAATCGTTATGAAAAAGATTATTTTCCTTCTAATAATAGGAATAACAGCATCCATATCCGTATGGTCTCAAAGCCTGATGGAAGCTGAGTATTACTTCGATTCCGATCCGGGGGTCGGTAATGGTACCCCGGTATCAATTGTTGGTGGAGACGCCATTACCAAAACAGAGGCGATAGATGTTACGGGACTGGATCCTGGTTTTCATTATATATTTATCCGGGTTAAGGATGATATTGGCAGATGGAGCATGGTAAAACGGCATATGTTTTATGTGTATGATGATACACCTGATGATCTGACAGTAACACAACCTAGTCTGGTTGGTCTTGAATACTTGTTCGATGAGGATTTAGGTGTGGGCACTGGTACCTGGGTTTCTACCACTCCTTCCGGATCTTTAGAAGAGCAGGTTAATTATTCTACAGGCGGACTGGAATATGGGTTTCACCAGCTGATGGTGAGGGCTCGGGATGCCTCAGGTAAGTGGGGACATCTAAGCAGGAGTCTGTTTTACGTATTTGATGATACACAGCTGAATCTCAGCTATGTAAATTCAAGAATTATGGCTGCAGAATATTTCTTTGACAAAGATACAGTTCCCCATGGAGAGGGAATGAACCTAAATATTACACCTGGGAATGAGGTAGAATGGACTGGGGGGATCTCTGTTGAAGGAATTGAAGCTGGTGACCATATATTATTTATAAGGGTAAGAGATTCAGTCGGGGTATGGAGCATTGTCTATACAAAACCATTCAGTATTGTGGGATTGAGTTCAGTGACAAATTCTCCGATTTGCCAGGGTTCAGAAGATGGAATTGCAACTGTAACCATTAAAGGAGGGAAGAGGCCCTTCACATATCTTTGGGATGATCCCGAACAGCAATCTGATTCAACGGCTACAGGGCTTAAGGCTGGCACATATACAGTTACGGTTTTGGATTCAGACGGAGCTGTTATAAAAGAGCAGGTTGAAATTACGGAATTTGATCCAATAGCAATTGCTATTACTACTTCAGATACAGAATGTAAGGAATCAAAAGGTAGCGCAACGGCAGTTGCCACTGGACAAAATCCCCCATTTAGTTATTTGTGGACAAGTGGTTCTGACAAGGCTTCAGCTACCAACCTGAGTTCAGGAATCTGGGAGGTTACGGTTACCGATAATGCAGGATGTCAGAACAGGGCAGTTGCTGCAGTTAATGATATCGGTGGTCCCCAAATATCAACGGACGGAAGGATTCAACACCTCGAGTGTGCCGGTGATGCCAATGGAATTATTGACCCGGTTGTTTCCGGTGGAACTCCCCCCTACGCATATGCATGGTCGAATGGAGAGACAACGAAAGGCGTACTGAACCTGACAGCAGGAACCTACGAATTAAGTGTTACGGATATTGAGGGATGTATCGCATCACAAAGCGTTAAGGTAGATGAGCCCAAGCCCATTACCTTTTCGTTATCTGTTGTGGAGGCGGATTGTGGTGTTGACAATGGATCCGCCTCCATTAATGTTACTGGTGGGTCGGTTCCTTACGCCTATAACTGGACTAGCTTTTCCGCTCCTCACAGCTCGACCAGAACCGGACTTGGAGCTGCTGTGTATGAAGTTACGGTAACAGATAACGGGAAATGTTCTGCCATTGCACAGGTTGCAATCAGTGAGAAAGGTGCACCGGTAGTGAATGTCACCTCGGTCAACCAGAGTACCTGCGGCAATATCGATGGATCAATTCAAATTGCTGTTGCAGGAGGAACGGGTTCATATACTTACAACTGGAAAGATGAGACCAATTCTTCAGTAGGTACCTCAAAAGACCTAATTGGGGTTGGTCCTGGAGGATACAATGTAGAGGTATCTGACGGTTCAGGTTGTCAGACGTTTGCAACTGCAAATATCCCTGCGGAATTACCCCCGGTCGAGATGATCTGTCTTGTTTCGGTTGACAGTGCTTCTGGGAAGAATGTCATTGTTTGGAATGAAACTCCCGGACAGGGTATCATGGCCTATCGTTTGTACAGGGAAACTACCTCTGCTGGAGTATTTGATTCGATTGCTTATATACCCGTGGACAGCCTTAGCACGTTTACAGACTATTTTGCTGATCCGGTCATACGTTCATGGAGATACAGGCTTTCAGCCCTTAATTCCTGCGGCGTTGAGTCAAGGCTGAGTCCCCCACACAGAACGATGCATCTGACTCTTAATCTTGGACTGCTGAATCATATTAATCTTATCTGGAATCATTACGAGGGATTTGTTCCCCAGGATAACAGTTATAAGATTTGGAGACAAACCCCAGGGATAGGATGGGAGATGATCGATGTTGTTCCCAGCAATCTTAATTCGTATACAGACCAGAGTCCCCCGGACGCAGATCTGTGGTATTATGTTGAGGCTATACATCCAACCGGTTGTACCCCATTGAAGGCTTCAACACTTAATTCCTCAAGGTCAAACAGGAAGAATAAGCTCAAAGAAGCAGAAGGGAATACGGGATTGAATTCTTTGATGGATTCATACAATCTGCTTGTTTATCCAAATCCAAGTGAAGGAATATTCAAAGTGATGATGGACCTGGGTGATAATGAAGATCTGGATATCAAGGTGTTTGATCTGAGCGGCAAACTTGTGCATCTTAGCGAACTTAGGAGTGTTTCGAACAGGTTAGAACAAGAGATTGACCTCTCAGGATTGGAAAAAGGAATGTATCAGCTGCATTTGAAAACTGAGAGGGGAATTTATAATAAGATGCTGCTGATCCAGTAAAACTACTAATTGTTACAGGAGAAAGTGCCCTTCAGAGCGAGGGGCACTTTTTTTATATTCTGATCCCGATGACGATGATGTCATCAACCTGCTCGGCATTGTAGGGAACAGTCCAGTCATAAAATGCCTTTTCAAGAATAGCCTTTTGCTCTTCCATCGGTTTCTTATGATTTTCGAGGAGGATCTCTTTCATCCTTTTAATCATAAACTTTTTATTCTTTTCTCCTCCGAACTGGTCCTGATATCCGTCTGAGAAAGTAAACAGGATATCACCTTTGATAGCTTCCATTTCATGGTTCTCAAAGGATTGATCAGCAAGTTGATGTATACCAATGGGCATTCTGTCACCTTTGATCTGTATCAATTCATTGTCGCGAATAAGGATCAGAGGATTATTGGCACCTGAAAATTCTATAGTCATTTTTTCATAATCAATGACATGCAGGGCCAGGTCCATTCCATCTTTCTGTTCTCCTTCATGTCCCTTTTGTTTCAGGGCTGCAATCACCTCTGCCCGCAGTTCGTTCAATATTTCTGAAGCTTTCGTTATTCCCTGGGCGCCAACGATATTATTCAGGTACGCAACGCCTAACATGCTCATGAATGCACCCGGAACACCATGCCCGGTACAGTCTGCTGCGACTGTAATAATTTTACCTTCATGATTTGCAATCCAGTAAAAATCACCACTTACAACATCTCTTGGAAGGAAGAGGATAAATCCGTCAAGCCCCAGTTTGCCGAGGTCATCTTCCGGAGGCAGCATGGCACGCTGGATTTTTTCAGCGTAATGAATACTATCCATAATATCCTTGTTTTTCTCCTCGATGACCTCCTTCTGTTCCACGACCTCAGCTGTCCTCTCCCGTATGATTTCACGTAGTTGCCTTGTATACACCTTGACGATGGTATAGACAATAGCCGCGGCAATAATTATATACAAAATGAATGCCCACCATTTCCGGTACCAGGGGGCAAGAATCGTAAACTCGTAGGTCGCTTCATTACTTATTTGTCCATGTACATTTCTTGCCTTTATTCGGAACACATATTTACCTTCATGAAGGTTTGTATAGGGCCTGTATGTCTCATCGGTCCAATCGCTCCAGGTATCATCATTTCCATCAAGGAAATAGCTGTAACGGATAAATGATTCATCATCCCCCGGCTGAGCGGAATATTTGAAGACCAGGGAATTTTCCCTGAAAGGCAGAGCAGGTTTCAGAGCAGCGGGTTGTCTCAATGATTGAATATCCTGATTATCCATATAGGTTCCACCGAAAACAATGCTTCCGTTGCTCAGTTCAACTCCTCTTATGTATGCATTATATTCCTTTTTATAGTCTCTGATAATATCCAATTGGAACCGGAACAATCCCTGTGAGCCACCAAGCCATACTATACCTCCTGTTTCCTGGTATAGTGCATGGATCAATTCATCAGAGAGTCGGTTAAATGGTTCACCAATCCAGGTATAAGCATTCGGTTCGGTTTCCTGGAGGTAACCTACTTTATATTTAAACTCCTCAGCATTTTCAGAAAAGGTAACCATCCAGATTTCAGGTTCCTTAAATTCACTGATACGGTGAATATAAAGTGATCCATTTCCAAACTGATCTCCATATGAAGAGTCAGGTTTGAAACTTTCTTCAATCAGGTTGAATTTGAATAAACCCTTGTTTGTAGCGATGGTGGGTGGACCTTTAAACTGGGAGATGATAAATGGTCCCCTGGGAAGACCATTTTCCTCAGTGTACTGGCTGATACTGTATTCACTGATTCTGTTATCTTCAAAGCTTTGAATATGCAATTTATATAAGTTTTCCTCAGCTGTTCCCATCCACAGGTTACCCATATGATCCTCAGAAAGGTTCAGAATCATATCCTCAACTTCCGCATAGTGCTGTTCTTGAATCCATTTGCCATCGTTCCTGTAAATACTGGTAAGTCCGCTTTCGAGGCCAATATAAACACGGTTTGGATCAAGTTTTGACTGGTAAAGTTTGTACACATAATCTTCCAGTACCCTTGTGTATTCATAATCCCTGGACAGCTCCATTATGTCAGTGTTTGTTACGACCAGGAGTACTTCATCATCACCGTTTCTGTAGGTGATCATATCCCAGCACTCCACGTCCAATCTTTCCTCCGCTTTAAATACAGACCGCCTGAACTTGCTTAAATCCTGATTGTAGATTTCTTGATCCATATAGAACAGACCAACATTGGTTGTAGCATAGATTTTGCCATTAAATCGTGTTATGGACTGAACTGTACCGATGAGTCCTTCACTATCGGTAAACTGGGTCAGGGCAGTCTGGACCTCTACTCTGCTAATCCCACTGCTAAGTGTTAACCAGAGGTTGCCGGACTCATCCACGTACTGTCCCTGAATAATCTGGTCCTGTAAGCCCGCCACCTTATCTATCACTGCAACAACGTTGAATAATGAATCAATTATTATGGATCCGGATCCCCAGGTGCCAATTGATATCCTGTTGGGACCAATCCTGATAGCATTAAATATCTCTACATTAGAAAAGAACAGATCACTTTCTGAATATATCTTCGTGATTTCTGCCTGATCTGGATTATCTGCTGGAAATTTAAATTTGAAAAAACCATCCATTTCCGTCACAATCAGTATGTTATCCTTACTTAGTTCAACCAGTCCATAAATGCTGCTCTCAGCAAAAATTATTTCGCTTTTGACAGGAATGATACGGTCTCCTGAAAGATAACCCAGACCTGATTCAGCGAAACTAATAAATAGTATTTCACCGATATAAAATGATTCATGAATCTCTTCTTCCGAGGGAATGACCTGGATTGAATCTCCATTATAAATGAAAATATAATGATATGCCTGAAATACAATACCATGTTTGGTAGTATGGGTTTTCCAGATTTCGTTAAAGCTCTGATGCTCCTCTTCCAGTTGATCAGAAAGAATCGAATATTCAAGTCGGCCAATGGAATCACTGGCTATATAACCGAACTCATTTACAGATCCGAAAAAAACTTTACCCGCATCATCCACAGCCATTGAATGTACTGCAGATCCATCTGTAGGAGGTATCAGACTCCAGTTTTTCCCATCGTATTCCAGTATTCCCTGCACGTTGCCAAAGTACATAATGCCCCGATGATCCTGAACCGCACAAAATACCTGAGGAAGGGCATCGTATTGTTTGGGATAGAAATTATAGACAGGGTATCGTCCTGATTCTGTTCCTTGCCCAGATGTATTGTGAGGTAAGATAAACAGACAATGAATGAGCAAGTAAAGAAGATGGTATTTAATCCGTCTGATATTCATAATGGAAGTGGCTTATAACAAAAGTAGTAAAAGCGGCCCAAACAGAAAAAGAAGAGGGTGCCCGGCGAAGGACACCCTCTTCTTGATAGATGGATTTATTCTATTTCTTAATCAAAATCCTGTGTATTAGCGCCTTGCTCGTTTTGACTTGGATCTGGTAGAGACCCTCTGAATAACCCGTCAGATCAATCTGTTCTTCAAGATAGGAAGGCACATTTTCAAACTCCTTCGTCAGGATAAGCTTTCCGGATATGTCAAACACCTTGATGTACACATAATCAGGCTGATCAAGATCCATTTTAAGGTTGAATAATCCTGGACCAGGATTTGGATAAATCTGGAAGTCTCCAATACTCATGAGATCCATAATACTGCTTGGCTCCTCGGATCCCTTCAGACGGTTTTTCCGATTTGATCTGGACGAATTCAGGGTTGAGGCCTTCTTGTCATCAGAAGTACAACCGGTTGGGTGATCAACCTCTATGAAATAGGTCAAATCCTGCTTCGGCGGGGTTGCATCCGTATAGGAAGTCAGGTTGCTTGGCATATTGGATATATTTGACCAATCGCCGGCGGAATCATATCTCCAGATCTCGTATGTTGGAATTGCAAATCCTTCGTAGTGGTCCCATATAAGATTTACGGATTGATCCAGTCCCACATTCATTGTCAGGTGCATGGTTTTATGATGATCACTCAATGCTGATTCGTTGCCGCAATCATCAACAACCGAGAGCTTGTATCTCCATGAACGCACGGTTGGATCTGCTATTGAATCAACGAAAATACTCTCATCCAAGGCATCCACACTTGCAATAATTTGGTAATCACCCTTAACCGAACTTTCACGGTAAATATTATAATGAGATACATCATTGGTGACCAGTTTTTCCCAGATCACCACATTCTTCCCGGTTGCAGTATCAACGGTTACCATACAGATTGGATTAACATCAGGAGGTTCCTGTATGATCATCGCCTGGTTTACACCTTTGCATCCTGCCTGGTCGGAAACGGTAACTTCATATGTTCCGACTACAAGTCCACTAATAGAAGGAGTGGTCTCCCCGCTAGACCATTTGTAGGTATAGAATGGATTCGGAGGACTCACAGAAATCGAAATTGAGCCGTTATCAGTAATAGTACATCCAACACCTTCTACTGTTTCTATTGTTACGGTCGGAGCGCCTACGTTATTTACCAGGATCGGTTCAACAGCAGTACAACCTTTAAGGTCTGTAACTGTAACCGAATATACTCCTGCTTCAAGTCCCTCTTCAATCTGGTAAATACCTCCCGAAGACCATGAATACACATATGGCTTGGTTCCACCGCTTACAACGGCAACTGCACTACCATCCGCACCGTTGCATGTTGCATTGCTGACAACCGGAGAAATTGATATCCTTGCAGACTGGTAAACCTGGAAACTTGCAGCTCCAAGACAACCATCAGCATCTTCAACTGTAACGTTATAAATTCCAGCAGCAAGACTGTCAATATCTTCTGTCTTCATACCATTTGACCATAGGATTGAATAAGGTTGAACTCCACCGGCAATGGAAATATCTATTCTGCCGCTGCTACCGCCATAACAATCATTGTTTATAACATTTACTGCAGTGATTTGCGGTCCCCCCTCACTTGCTATATTAACAGATCCCTGGGCATAACATCCCTTGCTGTCGATCACATTTACATAATGTGCTCCTGGTGATAGAACAGTGTTGGAATCAGAAGTCTCGCCATTTGACCAGACATACTGGTAAGGTGTAAATCCACCTGATGCCGTAACAACTGCAATTCCATCAGGTATCCCGCAGTCTGATGCTTTTACCTGGGTAACCGTTACCTCTATGGCTTCCCCGATTATAACTTCTTCGGTAGTTGAGCAACCTGTCGGGTTTGTAACGGCAACCGTATAAGTTCCAATCGCAAGCCCGGTTGCAGTACTTCCTGTTTGATCATCAGACCAGAAATATTCGAAGGGTCCTGGGATATTCGTAATCGATACACTTGCCGAACCATCTGCTGTATCGCAATAGGCCCCCTGTGTTGTAATTTCCAATATCGGGGCAGGTGTAACAGAAACATCGACGTTAATGAAATCATTACAGTCTGGAGTCTGCTGAACAATATATGTGACTATATGCTCTCCGGCTTCGCTGAATAACCAGGTTATGGTATCAAAATCATTATACGTTATTACATCTGCAACCAGGTCTCCGTTAAAATCCCATCCCCTGAACGATCCAGGAAGGATATTCATACTGCTGTCAATGATAACAACCGAATCACCGTGGCATGTGGGAGTCACATATACATTAAAATCAGGTGCATCGCAATAAAATTTATAGGCACCGAGGTCGGGTGTTGTTGCATGCCTGGGCAAACTATCGATATCGGTAGAAACAAAGGAAAAGAGGGAGGCCCCCGCCTTCCAGTGTCCCTGCTCGGAATTCCTTAAATCAAAATCAGAATAGAACATTGGATCAAGAGAAATAGAATTATCGAAAAGATTGCTTACTGCACTTAATGCTGCCAGGTCAGAATAGGCTACATTGTTCCAGGAAGCCAGATCAGCCGATGAATACAGGTTATTGTTCTCAAAGCTTTTGACATCATTAGGGTCCTGTACTACTAATGCAAATCCATTTCCAGTGCTGGCAATAATGTTATTTTTAAAATCAATTTCGTTGCATCCGGACCAGACCTCCACACCCCTGCCCCTGTTGGAGCTATATAAGGAATTTGTATTTATTGAGTTGTGATAAATTTTGATCCCGCTGGTATTATCCAGACGGATGCCGTAAATATAGGATGAAGAAGTATATTTAACACTGATCTCATTATTGGCAACCAGGCCATAATAAGGACTTACCGCGCTGCAATAGGAGAAGTTGATTCCCTTATCACCCATTTCAACATGTATCCTGTTATTTAATATTCGCATATCAGCATTACAATAATACAAGCGGATACCTTCAAAACTTGTTAAAATTTTGGTTTCTATGAAGTTATTACTTGCCATTGGCGAATTACAGTATTCAAATCTAATACCATCGTTTTTACTGCCCGAAATATTGTTTTCTGAGACATTCACATTTGTGGCATAATATGCGGTTCGGCCATAAATTCCGATTGCCCTTGCACCATTTGTAAAGGAATTTCCAATAATATTAACCTTGTCGAAAATTCCTGAAAATGCAACAACTGCCCAGGCAGTATTAGCCGAGCTCAAATTATTGTTTGTGAGGTTAATATTCTCAAAGGCTCCCCATGCACCCAGGGGCCGGCCATAACTGGTTCCCTGGGCCGAGATTGTCAGATCCTTTATTGTAAGATGAGAAACTCCCAGGAATTGAATTATAGTTCCCAGGATGTCATCCGTTGTATATATAATACCAACATCATCGGCCATTCCTGTTTCTGAAGTTATAACTATTGTATCAGAATTGCTGGCTCCAGGAACTGTGTAGATGGCACCAATAAACTCATTGTAAATGCCGGCTCGTATGTTCATGGTTACCGGACCCGAAATGCCCTTAAGCATCAGGCTGTCAGCTGCACCCCTAATGGTTTCAAAGTCAGGACTGGTCCCGCCAATAGTATAGCTTCCGGTGAGAGGAACCGAAACGGAGGTGAATTCAACCGCCCCTATATCCGGTGTGCCTGAACGGGCTGCCCCGTAAAAATCCGTTGTAATCCCGGTCCCGTTGAAACCCAGATCATCAACGAACGAACTTCTGATATCTGGCTTTCCAGACTCCAGCATCCATGGGTTTACACTGATGGAATTTTGATCCATCTCGTTTACGGTAGAGAAACTTGACAGTGAGGGATAGTCATTTGTGCCCCATCGGCCAATATAATCTCCCCTGAAAAACAAGTTGTTATTATCGCTTTTGGTAATAGCGGATATTGTTGCATTATTATAGGCATATCCGGTACCAAAATTTATAAAATTATTGTTCCAAACACGTACATTACTTCCTCCGCTATTAAAAAAAATAGAAGAACCAGCGTTATTTACTGTGGCAAGTGCCGTATTATGAATTACATCAACATAATCTGAATTCAGGGTATGGATGTTATATTGCCCCTCGGTTCCACTCATCTCAATATAATTATTGGCAATGAGTCCCCTGAAAGTAGAAGATCCGCTGCAATTATATACCACAATTCCACCGTCATCAACAGTATAAAGAATATTATTTTCTGTAATCTTATAATTATTCTTATTCCTGTATAAATATACTCCCCACCATTGGCTGTTGCTCGAGCCCGGACTAATGTCATTATTAACAATTTCGGGTGCATTGCATTCGGATTGGTATATGCCAGAGTTATAGTGACCTCCAATTATATTGTCCTTTATTGAAATATTCTGGGGATACCAGGCTTCGATATCCAGGCCGTCAAAACGAATACCCGAATAACCGTCAGTGATCTCGTTACCTATAATAGCTATATCTCCAATTATATCGTCCACTGATATAATACAGGCATTGTTGCTGCTTGTGCCCAGGCTTACGACCTTACAATTCAATATGCTGTCGAACCGGGACATCCCGTTGAAACGTATAACAGACGGATAAGATGAATTACCAGCTGTTAATGTCAGGTCCTTAACGGTTATATAGCTCGCCCTGACGAAATGCAGGGTCCTGTTGGCTGTACCGGCATATGTAAGCACAACTTCTCCTGTATTTGCTGGATCGGGTTGTATAGTTAAACGTTTGCCGGTACCTGCTCCGGTAATCTGATGAATATTATAAGTCCCGCTGTACGGGGAATCTGCATCCCTTATATTAAAATATGTATTATCGGAGATACCCACCTCTCTTAGTGAATCAACGGCTGCAGAAAGGGTTGCAAAATCCGGACTGCTGCCACCAATTGTATAGGGCCCGCTCATGGCTAATCCTGCCCCGGTAAACTCATCGGCACCGATATCCGGGAAACTTGCATTCCGGGCTTCTCCATCTATATCAAGTGGTACGTCTGTCGTAAGATCAGCTCCTTTGCCTTCCAGGTGAAATATTGTAGTGTGAAGATCATCATTTGAAGCAAAAACCGGATATACGCTTATGGAATTGGCATCGCTTAGGGTATTACTGGCAATTTGAGCTACTGTGCTCCTGTCACTGTTATTATTCCACTTACCAAGGAAGTTACCCGTAGTAAAGTAATTATTATGGTCAGACTCGCCCACTACCGTATTTTTCTCAAAGTAGTATGCATAACCACCTGAATAATTAATAAAATTATTATTCCTGATACCCAGGTTAGAGTGGGTTCCGCCCTGATAGAATGCATCACTTGTTGTATTCCAGGATCCTTGTATTAATACACTATTGTGGTATATTTTAATCCTTGTGGAATTATAAATGCGTATTCCATTATTAGTTGAACTCGAGCCGGAACAGTTTGTGGTGATAAAGTTATTGGCAATAAGCATCTCATTTCCGGGGTTACCATCACAGTTGTACACGTTAATTCCGGCAAAGCCGTCCTGATTGTATATTTTATTGCCTGTAATTTCTGCTGCCTGGTCGACGTACTCGAGATATATTCCGGTTTTTCCGGTAAAGGCTACGTTTTTAATAATATTGTTCCTTGCAACAGGAGATTGCATATATCGCAGTAGGATACTGGCTTCGTACTGATCATAGAATTCGTTGTTTTCCACAACAATTCCTGTTGATATGCTTGTGCTAATTCCAGACATGCTAATCCCTTTTTCGCCAAGCGAAAACACATTTTGTTTAATAAGAATATCGTTATCTTCCGTGTTCGAGGAATGTACGAGCGCCCTTCGTTCATTGCTTCCTGACGACCCGGTTTTTCCCACTAAAACATTGTTGAGAATGGCCAGGTTGCTGTTACCTCCTAAAAATTTTATTGCCGTCCCATAGCTAGTGTTTCCGCTGGTTGCATCGAAATTCAGGTGCTTCAGGGTCACATAGCTAACTCCAGTCATTTTAAAGATGTGGTTATCCGCTTCGTTGTTCATAGAATAACTCAGGAATACACTGTTGGAATCCCCATCTGCAGCCTGGAAGGTAACTGTAGCAGCTACTCCGGCACCGGCTATACTTGTCAATGCGTATTGGCCATTATAGGAACCGGCGGCAATATCAAATACAACATGAGCACTTACCCCCATATTCATAAGGGAATCAACTGCCTCAGAGACAGAAATAAAATTTTTATTTGTCACAGGATCAAATGCCCCTCCACTGGCATCGATCGTATAGGGTCCGCTAAGAGTTTGGGCTTCTGACAGACCAGCAGTTATTACTGATAGTCCAATGAAAAGAAAAAGATAGAGGCCGAAATTACGATGCATCAGTTTCATGGTATTGATTTTAATGGTTTTCGGAGATATTCTTTCAGCAATATATGAAATCAATAAAAGAATAAAAAATCTTTATTTGCTTAATTTGCCAAAGTTGCGAAATCTACTCCCTCATGAATCAATTTCAATATAGGCTCAAATCCACGAAAGTGCAATTATTTTTGACGAGCGTGTATAAAACCTCAACAAAACATAATTTTGCTGTGTTTTGGAAAGTACCGCAAATACTGTAAAAAACAGGTAGATAAATTAGAATTATCGGAAAAAATTAATTCCCGGTTGAAAGAATTAGGCGTTTGTTAGCCTGGGTATTATTAGTTACCTCAATTGAATCGATGGCAGAAAGGATATAATTGACTGGTATGGTTATTTCGGCTTTGATATAATACCATCCTACAGGAAGTTCACTCCAGAAAACTTCACCGTTTTCATCACTGATCTGCAGGTCGTAAAATTCAAAATTATCAAATCCATACTTTGAATCATATAACCATACTTTGACATCACTCTGAGTAAAACCATCCGGATTTTCAAGTATGATCAGCAAATCTCCGGTAGGAGGGACTGGTTCTTTTTCACAGGCTACAAATGCAATTGCTATCAGGAGTATAAATGCTATCCTTTTCATGGCAAAATATATTGGGTTTCACAGGAAACCAAGTTAGTTAAAATTTACAATCCAATAATGATGCCATTATGGATAAGACAATTTTATACCTTTGAATCAAAATATTTGAATAATGAAAATTCTTATTTCTCTACTGGGGGGATTAATTCCTGCAATGCTGCTTTTTAATGTCCACGATCTTGCCGGACAGGATAAAGAACAAGTTACATCTGGATTACAGGCTGCTGACACCCTCCCTTTTGATCAGGATGTACTCATTGGGAAACTCGATAACGGACTGACCTATTATATAAGGGAAAACAAGCAACCCGAGAATCGTGCTCAGATATGGCTGGCTGTGAATGCAGGATCAATTCTTGAGGATGAGGATCAACTTGGGC
Organism: Bacteroides sp.; assembly: GCA_011053095.1. Taxonomy (GTDB): domain Bacteria; phylum Bacteroidota; class Bacteroidia; order Bacteroidales; family SM23-62; genus SM23-62. The sequence continues at coordinate 24,383 of DRHS01000052.1, read as the reverse complement.
TTGCTCATTTTGTTGAGCATATGGCTTTTAACGGCACTGAAGATTTTGCAAAACAGGAGATCATTGATTTCCTGGAATCCATAGGTATGAAATTTGGTCCCGAGATAAATGCATATACGGGATTTGATGAGACCGTCTATATGCTTCAACTTCCGACGGACAGTGCTGAAATTCTTGAAAAGGGATTCGAGATCCTAAATCAATGGGCACATAAGGTCAGTTTTGAGGAGGAGGAGATTGAGAAGGAGAGGGGTGTAGTAATTGAAGAATGGAGGCTGGGCCGGGGAGCTCAGATGCGGATGCTAGACAGGCAATTGCCGGTGATTTTCAGGGGATCAAAATATATGGACCGTCTTCCTATCGGTACAAGAGAATCCCTTGAAACATTTGAACAAGAATCCCTAAAAAGGTTCTACAGGGATTGGTACAGGCCTGACCTGATGGCAGTTATTGCAGTTGGTGATTTTAAATCTGAAGACATCCAGAATCTGATTGTAGAGAAATTTTCTGAGATGGTTATCAAGGAAAACGCCAGGACAAGAGAAGAATTTCCGGTTCCGGATCATACCGAGACTCTTTATGCAATAACAACTGATCCTGAAGCCACCAATACAATGGTTTCTGTTTATTTTAAGAGTGATCCTCTGTCTGAAAATTTAGTGGGAGATTATCGCAGGATGCTGACAGAGCAATTGTATTCACGGATGATGAACCTGCGGCTGTATGAGCTTCTTAACCAGGCCGTGCCCCCATACCTATATGCTTACAAAACAAGAGCCAGCCTTGCCCGGACAAAAACCATACATTCCCTGAACGTGGCTGTTAAGGAGGACGGAATAGAAAAGGGATTTGAAACGGTTCTAACAGAGGCTGAAAGAATTTATAAACATGGATTTACAGAGTCAGAATTAGAAAGAACCAGGACCTGGATGATCCGGAGGATGGAAAAATCGTTTGAGGAGAGGGACAAAACCGAATCCAGCAGGTTTGCCTCAGAATATCTCAGGAATTTCTTTGAGAACGAACCAATACCCGGCATAGCATACGAATTCAATGCAGTTAAGGAGATGGTCCCTGGAATCACGCTTGAAGAGGTAAACTACCTGGCAGGGAGCTGGATGTCAGATAGTAACAGGGTTGTTCTGCTCAGTGCTCCGGAAAAGGAAGACCTTTCTATACCTGGTGAGTCTGAACTGGGGGCCCTCTTCAATTCTGTAAAACAGAAAGATATCCTTCCCTACCTGGACATTGAAACCGATGAACCAATTCTGGAAGAATTAACGACAGATGCTGAATATGTATCGGAGGACTATAATGAAAAATTGGATGTAACCACCTGGAGATTATCTAACGGTATCACAGTGATGCTGAAACCAACCGACTTTAAAAATGATGAAATAATGTTCCAGGGATATAGTTACGGTGGAAACTCCCTGGTCAGTGACGATCAATACCGTTCGTCACGCGCTGCAACTGATATAATCTCGTTAAGCGGACTCGGTGAGTTTGAACTAAATGCTCTTAACAAGAAACTGGCGGGTAAGGTGGTTTCTGTATTTCCATACATTAGCGAGTTGTCTGAAGGCATTTCTGGAAATTGCTCAAGCCGAGACGTGGAGACAATGTTTCAGCTTACTTATTTATATTTGACAAGGCCCAGACAGGATTCAAGCGCCTACCTTTCCTATAAAACCAGGATGCAGGGTGTTATTGAAAACCGGTTCAGTGATCCGGAATCTGCATTTTATGACACACTCATGGTGACACTTGCCAATTATCACTTCAGGAAAAGACCCTGGTCAATGGAAATGCTTGAAGAAATTGATCCTGCAGACTGCTATAATATTTACATTGACCGCTTCTCTGATATAGGTGATTTCAAATTTGTTTTCGTCGGCAGTTTTGATCTGGATTCAATAAAGCCCCTTATAAAAACATATTTTGGCAGCCTGCCATCAACCGGGCGGGAAGAAAGCTGGAAGGATATCAATCTGGAAAGTCCCAAAGGAATCATCAAAAAAACTGTTCAAAAAGGTATCGAACCAAAAAGTAAGGTCAGCCTGACTTTTACAGGGGATTATAATTGGAACCGGGAAAATAATTATGCCCTAAGGTCAATGGTATCTGTACTTCAGATAAAGTTGAGGGAAATCCTCAGAGAGGATATGTCAGGTACGTATGGTACAAGGGTAACGGCTTCCACCTTACGTATTCCAAAGGAAGGTTATAATATCAGTATTTCCTTCGGATGCGACCCTGACAGATCAGAAGAATTAACAAGAACAGTTTTCAAAGTAATAGACAGTCTTAAGACCTTTCAGGTGGAGCCCATGTATATAACCAAAGTAAGTGAAACACAGAAGAGATCATTTGAAACGAGTATTAAGAGGAACCGTTACTGGCTTTCAAATCTTGTTCAATACAGCTTCCAGGAAAGGAACCCTGAATTAATGCTGGAATACCCGGATCTGGTCAGCACTCTAGATCCTGAAATGGTTCAGGATGCCGCCAGGCAGTATTTTAATACAGAGAATTATGTACAGGTGGTTCTTGAACCAGCACCAGGGATTGATGATTCTATTGAAGACAAGCTCCGGTGACTGCAACATGTTTCAATCTGTCCTCGTTACTGGCAATGAAATGATGAATTCTGAACCTTTTCCCGGTTCTGAATGAACTTCTATTGTACCGTTGTGTTCCTGGATAATTGAATAACTGATTGATAATCCAAGGCCTGTTCCGGTTCCAACAGTCCTGGTAGTGAAGAATGGTTCGAAAACATGTTCCCTGATCTCAGGCGTCATTCCCTTGCCAGTATCCCTGATGGATATCTTTACAATATCTTCAGTAATTCCAGTCTCAATATATATATCACCTTTGTCTTCAATTGCCAGAATACTATTCGTCAGGATATTCATAAATACCTGGTTAAGTTTACCTGGAAGACATTCAACATGAGGCGTCTTTCCATAATCTTTATGGATGGATATTCTATCCTGCATTTTGTGGCTTAACAACATCAGAGTCGAATCTAATCCCTCGTGTATATCCACGCCTTTGAATTCGTTCTCATCCATTCTTGAGAAAGTACGGAGATCTTTAACTATTTGCTCTGAACGAGACGATCCTTCGTTGGTTCCTTTTAACAGACTTAATGTTTCTTTTACGAGATAACTGAAATCCATTGTATTTTTCAATTCACTTGCTTCACTAAATCCATCAGTAAGTTTTTTATCCTCGATAATTGAATCATATTTTTCAATTAGTGTAAGAAAATCTTTTATATTTCTCTCCAGAGGGTTAATACTTGAGCTTATGAAATTAATGGGATTATTCAGCTCATGTGCTACTACTGCTGTAAGCTGTCCGAGTGAAGCCATTTTTTCCGATTGAACCAGTTGAGTTTCTGCCTGAGTAAGGTCTTTAAGGGTTTTATTGAGTTCATTCTTTTGTCTTTCAAGTTCATGGTTTAATGAAATGAGATTGTCTTTCTGGGCTAATATCTCATCGTTCTGCTGGGATAATTCATCGTTTTTAATACGAAGCGACACAAAAAGGTTTTCAAGCGTTTTTTTCTGAGATTCAATTTCATTGTTCTTATTCTGGAGATCTATATTGGCCTTTTTCTTAATAGAATATCGGTTTAAAATCACTATCACGAGTATTATGACAAGTCCGAATGAAAGAAGCAAATAATTTCGAAACTGCTTTTGTTTGGATATTTCTGCCAGCTGGATTAATTCTCTCTGATCGTATTCATTTTGCATTACCAGCTGTGTAATTTTTACAAGGTTCTCCTCCTGATAGAGACTGTCATAAGTTTCCTTGTAAAGGATATGCATTTGATAAGCTTCCTTAAATTTATCCTGTTCAGCATAAATTTCACTTAAAATTTGAGCAGCATTTCTGACCCGAATGGGAGAATCGGTTTCTATGCCAAGATTCATTGCTTCTGCAAGGAATTTTATTGCGTCCTCCGATTGCCCGATTGTTCTATAATACATCCCTATGCTGTGCAGTGATAATGAAAGGCCAAAATTATCGTTCAGCTCAGTAAATATTTGTCGGCTGCTCATTAAGCTTTCAAGAGATCCATCGTATTTCCCTAAATTCAGATAATCCTGTCCGATGCTTATAAGCGAATAGGCCACCCCTGCACGGTTTCCTTGAAACTCTCGAATATTCATGGCCCTTGTATCATACGCAAGAGCTATGGAGTATTCATCAAGGTTTGTATAGACAAGGGCTAATTGATGACAGCAGTAGGATATACCCAGACTGTCACTCAAATCCTCAAAAGCATTGAAGGCTTTTTATTCATATTCAAGAGCCTGTGCGTAGTTCTTTTCCAGGTTGTATATATCACCGATATTATTAAAGGTATATGCCAGACTTCTGTCAATATTATACTCCTCGGCAACACGCTGTGCGGAAAAGAAATATTCGAGGGCGGTGGCATGATCCCCAACATTCCTATGAATTACTCCAAGGAAATTGAGAATTTCTGCTGCTTCTATGTAAACCTCAAATTGTCTTGCAAGTGAGAGAGCCTGAAGTCCATATTCCAGAGCATCAGAAGGATGGCTGTACCTCGTTTCCCAGCATAATTCCTTAAGCACTATAACTCTTGCAGTATCAGTAACTGATTCGAGAAGATTCAACAAACTATCAGTTTTGCCCTGTGAAAACACATTGACTGACAGAAAGATCAAAACCAGAAATGACAATTTCCTCATTGATACAGAATGGTATGATGACTATTCTATACCAAAGATAGAAAATCCTATATTCGTTCGGGAATCGCTCCCTATTAATATCTCAAGGCCAGCCGGCTGGATTGGAATTGTCGATATGTGCAGGATATGATCGCTGATAAAAAAAGCCCCGATCAAAATGATCAGGGCTATAGGCGCTCCTCAGGCTGGACTCGAACCAGCGACCCTCTGATTAACAGTCAGATGCTCTAACCAACTGAGCTACTGAGGAAGGTCTTGAATTTTGCCCTGCGAAAATAATAGGTTAAAATGAATTATCCAATATATTTGTGTAAATTATTTAAAAAGGAATCTCAATGAGCAAAGTTATAGGAATGGGCAACGCGCTGGTCGATGTAATGACCATCTTGAAAACAGACAAAACATTAAAAGAGTTTGCCCTTCCGAAGGGGAGTATGCAGCTGGTTTCCAGGGAGTTCTCAAACAGACTGCTTGCCGGCACCCTTGGACTGCAGAAGATGCAGTCGTCTGGCGGATCGGCTGCAAATACGATTCACGGACTTGCAAATCTTGGAGTGGAAACCGGGTTTGTAGGGAAGATTGGGAAGGATAATCTGGGTAAATTCTTCTCAAAAGACCTGAAAGAAAACAATATTAAGCCTGTTTTATTCTATGATCTTGAGGAAACGGGCAGATCAATTGCGCTAATAAGCAAGGATTCTGAACGGACAATGGCCACATACCTGGGAGCTGCTGTTGATCTTTATGAAGAGGATATTACCTCAGATATTTTCAAAGGGTACACATTATTTCATATTGAAGGATACCTGGTACAGAACCGGGAACTGATAAAAAAATCCATGCGCATTGCGAAATCAAATGGATGCAAAGTGTCAATCGATATGGCGAGCTATAATATTGTTGATGACAACCGTGATTTTTTCAAAGAATTGATCATTGAATTTGTTGATATAGTATTCGCCAATGAGCTAGAAGCAGAATCCCTTACCGGGGAAAAGCCGGAGAAGGCCATATCAACAATTTCCGAGATGGCAGATATTGCCGTTGTTAAGCTTGGCAAAAGTGGATCAATTGTAAGGAAGGGTTCACAGGAATATACCATTGGAATAGAAAAGGTTAAAAATATTGATTCAACCGGAGCCGGAGACCTGTACGCATCCGGATTCCTTTACGGGCTCTGTATGGAACAACCGCTTGATGTTTGCGGAAAAGTAGGAGCTATACTGGGGGGCTATATTACCGAGGTAATAGGTGCCAAAATGCATGATGAATCCTGGACTACTGTGCGTCAAAAGGTAAGTGAAGTCTGCTGCGATTGATCAATGCCTATTGAAACAATCCGTGCAGCTCGGCATTGATTTTATCAATTACCGTACTGAGGTCCTCAGAATTATCAGGGAAGTTATAATTGTCTGCATCAACGATGAGCATTCTGCCCAGATTGTATGATTCTATCCATGCCTCATACCTTTCATTAAGGCGTTTCAGGTAATCAAGTCGAATGCTGTTTTCGTACTTCCTTCCCCTTTTCTGGATCTGGTTTACAAGGGTAGGGATGGAAGCCCTGAGATAGATCAGCAGATCCGGAGGCTCAATAAAGGATGAGATCAGGTTAAAGAGGGTAAAATAATTTTCAAAATCCCTTGTTGTCATCAATCCCATTGAATGAAGATTGGGTGCAAAGATGAATGCATCTTCATAAATGGTCCTGTCCTGTATTACTTCTTTGCCGGACTTTCGGATATCGAGGATCTGGTTAAAACGGCTGTTCAGAAAATAGATCTGGAGGTTGAACGACCATCTCTGCATGTCCTGATAAAAATCATTCAGGTATGGGTTATCATCTACATCCTCATAGTGAGGATCCCATTTATAATGTTTTGATAATAAGGAGGTTAGTGTTGTTTTTCCGGATCCGATATTCCCAGCAATGGCAATGTGCATACTAAGTTTTTTTTTAAGTCGCGAACTACACGAATGTACAAAATAATTCTGAAGAAAATAGAAGCCTTTGGTGAGGGTAAGGAAATAGACCGGGAATGCCTGAATGATGAGCACAATTCATCAGGGAGCTGAATTTTTTTTACCTTTAATCAACAGAATTCCTCGAGGTTCTACCTCGGGGTAAAGAGCGGAAAAGTTTGAAAAACGGCAGGTTTTTCATAAAAAACAAAAAATCCGCTTAATACCTCGATGGCTCTGCCTCGGGGTAGTTTATTTCAGGGATTAGTTGTGTAAACGGAGTATCCAACAGATGTGTAAAGAAACAAAAATCCGGGCTGTAACTCGGCTTTTAATAGTCCCCCTGATTCAACCTTGCCCGGTTCCACTTTGCCCGATTCAAGCTCGCTTTGTCGAAGATCTGGTTGACCCTCCAGCATGCTATCGGGCAATTCCAGAATTGAAATCTCGCTGCTGCGAAGATTGTAGCTGTAGAGTTTCTCCTCACTCATATAATACACATAACTGTCGGTAACCTGGAACACGGAAGGTGTTTCGACAGGCAGGGTTTTGGAATAGTTACCAAAGCGGTCAAAGACAAGGATTCCGGTGCCGGGAATGTTCAGGTACAGTGACCTGCTTTTTTCGAGCATGAATGTGGGACTGATATCCGGTCCGGTGAGAAGATTGAGCGAGGGACTCTCATTTACCAGTTCCAGGTTTACATTATAATACTGTAATTGATTATTTAATCCATTGAATACCCATAATCCTCCCTGGTTAGAGGAACAGACCAGTTTTGCCTGATCGGCCCCCAGGACATCAAGCCATACGGGACTAAGAATCTCGGACAGGAAATTATCTACCCAGACAACCTGGTTATGATCTTTGTAAAATATAAGAATCCTTAATGGATCTGAAACATCAACAGATTGTATGTTTCCAAGGAATGTATTTGTGTAGACACCGGATTCAACATGGCTTGAATTAAATTTTTTAAGCGTATTATTCTTTACTATATATACATTTCCCATGGGATCGGAGTAATGCATGTCACCGGGTGCCTCTACAGTTTGGACGAAATGGTAATCACTCAGGATTACAACATTAAAAAGGATGGCTATGAAGATAGTCGTTGGCATTAATCTGTTATTTCAGGCCTGACCATTGTCTGGATGTATTTTATTTAACTGCTGTCTCGAGGGAAAGGATCTCTTCAACAAACTTCCGGTCATTTGAAAGACGGGGCACCTTATTCTGTCCCCCGAGCTTACCTTTCACCCGCAACCATTTATAGAACGTTCCTTGGGGCATATTTCGTACAGTCGGCATCTCAAGTGTGATGCCCTTGTATCTTTTAGCCTCGTAATCAGAGTTTATTGAACATAGGGCATTGTCAAGTACAGACGTGAAGTAATCAAGGTCAGAAGGTGATTTCTCAAATTCAATCAGCCATTCATGTGATCCCTTCTGGTCATCGCCCATGAAGATCGGAGCAGCGGTGAATTCATGAATCACCGCACCTGTCTTTGAACAGGCTATATCAAGAGCCTTTTCTGCATTTTCTATGATCACCTCTTCCCCGAAGGCATTGATAAAATGCTTGGTACGCCCTGATATCTTAATCTTGTGAGGGGAAGTTGATGTAAAAACAATTGTATCCCCAATCATATATCTCCATAATCCCCCATTTGTTGATATCACAATGGCATAATTTTCACCACAAACAACATCATTCAATGTGAGCGCCCTTGCATCCGGATCCGAAACCTTGCCGGCCGGGATAAACTCGAAGAATACACCGTAATCAAGCATAAGAAGCATGTCATCTTTATCCGGTTCATCCTGGATTGAAAAATGGCCTTCGGAAGCGTTGTATACCTCCATATAATTCATCTGTGAGGAAGGGATCAGTTTTTCAAACTGCTCCCGGTAAGGAGTAAAACTCACCCCCCCATGTAAAAATAATTCAAGGTTTGGCCAGACCTCGAGCAAACTGGACTTTCCTGTAAATTCCAGGATGTATTTTATCAGGACAAGGTTCCATGAGGGGACTCCCGATAGGCTGGTAACATTATCTCGTATGGTCTCACGGGTGATGATATCCATTTTTTCCTCCCACTCAGACAGAAGGGCTACCTCCTGGCTCGGGGTTCTGATAAACTGTGCCCAGAAAGGCAGGTTTTCTATGATGATAGCTGAAAGATCACCATAAAAGGACTGATTTGAATAGGAATTAATCTGGTGGCTGCCACCCAGAGTGAGCCCCTTGCCCGTGAGTATCTTATTATCCGGGTAATTCTGGCAATAAATGGCAATAACATCCTTCCCTCCCCTGAAATGACATTCCTCGAGTGCCTCCTGTGTTACCGGTATGAATTTACTTTTTTCCGATGTGGTTCCGGAAGATTTTGCAAACCATTTCACCTCGCTGGGCCAGAGCAGGTTCGGTTCCCCTGACATAACCCTCTTGATCACTGGCTGCAGATCCTCATAGTTGCTCAGGGGTACTCGCTCCTGGAATTTTTCTATAGTCCTGATCTCTGAGAATCCGTACTTTTTTCCGATCCAGGTATCTTTGGCTTCCCCCAATAACCTCATAAGGCCATCCCGTTGAACATCATAGGGGTACTTCCTGAAAAGATCGATCTGGTGAAGCCTTTTTGTGTTGACCCAATTGACTATGGAACTAAGTATTGGCATAGAGTTTTGTCAATAATTTATAGCTCTGTTCCGGAATCGGCGATCATTGCGGCCTGGTTGTGGTCTGCAGACTTCCGGATTAAATGATCAACATTGCATCTCCGTAGGTGCCAAAACGGTACTTTTCTTTGATTGCGATCTGGTAGCAATCCATGAGGAAGTCATATCCTGCAAATGCAGATACCATCATGAGCAGCGTAGATACAGGCAGATGAAAGTTTGAGACCATCATGTCGGCAATGCTGAATTCATAGGGAGGGAATATAAACTTATTCGTCCACCCGTCAAAGGGCTTCAGGTAACCTTCAGTTGACACCGAACTTTCGAGGGTCCGCATTACTGTGGTTCCGACGGCACAGACCTTGTTTTTCCGGTCCTTTGCATCATTAACAATCTTCGTGGAAGCATCGGTTACAATGATTCTCTCTGAATCCATCTTATGCTTGGTAAGGTCCTCTACATCGACCGTTCGGAAATTTCCCAATCCGACATGAAGAGTTATAAATGAGAATTCGCATCCCTTGATCTCGAGTCGCTTTAAAAGTTGCTTGCTGAAATGCATACCGGCTGTAGGGGCAGCTACTGCACCTTCATGCTCTGCATACACAGTCTGGTAGCGCTCACGATCTTCCGGCTCGACATTTCGCTGGATAAACTTAGGGAGAGGGGTTTCGCCAAGCTTGTAAAGAGTCTTTTTAAAGTCCTCATAATCACCATCATAAAGGAACCTCAGTGTACGCCCACGGGATGTGGTGTTATCAATTACTTCTGCAACCAGGACATCGTCCTCCCCGAAATAGAGCTTGTTTCCGATCCGGATTTTCCGGGCCGGGTCTACCAGCACGTCCCAAAGCCTTTGCTCGCGATTCAGTTCACGCAGAAGGAAGACCTCGATCTCTGCTCCGGTCTTTTCCTTGTTTCCGTAAAGCCGGGCAGGAAAAACCTTGGTATTATTAAAGGCCAGAACATCCTGGTCATTAAAATAACCCAGGATATCCTTAAAAACTTTATGTTCGACTTTTCCTTTTTTGCGGTCAAGAACCAACAGCCTTGATTCATCTCTGTTTCCCGAAGGATATTTTGCGATCAGGTCCTCCGGGAGATTATACTTGTACTGGGATAATTTCATGAAAATATGGTTACGGAATATTTAAAACGAGTCCCCTTATACGCAGGAAAACCCAATTGGTTACATAATGTTTAACATTTCTTCAAATTTTTTCGGAAGCACAGCCTCTTTCACCGAAAACTGCCCTATCGCGGTTCTCCGAAGCTCTATGAGACAGGCGCCGCTGTCAAGAGCTGCTCCCATGTCACGGGCAAGAGCACGAATATAGGTGCCTTTGCTGCACAGGATTCTAAGCCTGAGTATATTGTCCCGGAAATCCAGCATCTGCATTTCATGAATGGTTATCCTGGCAGGTCGGAGTTCAATTTCCTTACCTTGTCTTGCATATTCATAGGCTCGTTTTCCTCCCATCCGTTTTGCTGAGAACACCGGGGGTACCTGGTCGGATTCACCTATGAATCCATGGATTGTCTGGGATATTAACTCGGGACTAATATGATCCGTGGGGTAGAGGTTATCAACCTCGGTTTCCAGATCAAAGGATGGTGTGGTATGCCCAAGCCTGAAGCTGGCTTCGTATTCTTTGGTCATCCCCTGGTAGGAATCAATCTGCTTTGTGGCTTTTCCAGTGCAGATAATCATGAGACCCGTTGCCAGTGGATCAAGAGTGCCGGCATGTCCGACTTTGAGCTTTTTTATCTCCAGTTTATGGCAGAGCAGGTTTCGTATTTTTTTCACAACATCGAAAGATGACCAGTCTACCGGCTTATCAATAAGCAAAACAGCACCTTTTTGAAAATCGGTAATTGATTCCTGACCGTCTCCAAGAATTTCGGGTGGGGTTATAAGAAAATCAGTATTTGAGTCCAGGACGGTCATATAACTTTCAGGTGGGTTTTTCTGTGAAATCTGAGGTTGGTTTCAGTCTAGTATTCATACGGGTCCGCGAAGATAGAAAATTTTAAATAAGTCCCACAACCAAAGCAATGATTCCGACAACCAGGCAATAGATACCGAAGTACAATAATTTGCCTTTGCGAACAATTTTCAGCATCCAGTTGCAGGCGATGAGTCCCGAGACAAAAGCAGCTACAAATCCGACAACCAGTGGGAACCAACCGATAGCTCCGGGACCGGAAGATTCCATACCTCTCAAATCAAGGAAATTTGCAGCAACGATTGGCAGGATCACCATCAGGAATGAAAACCTCGCCGCCTGGTCACGATTGTTCCCGAGAAACAGAGCAGTGCTGATGGTCGCCCCGGAGCGTGAGATCCCCGGCATAACGGCAAGAGCCTGTACAATTCCTATGATTAGTGCATCCAGATAGGTGATGCTACGTTTTCCCGAAGGAACAAAGTTTGTAACTACCAGGATAACAGCCGTTACAAGGAGCATGCTTCCCACAAGGACTATATTTCCGGTGAATAAGGATTCTACCTGCTCCTTGAAGAATATTCCAACGATACCTACAGGAACCATTGAAACAAGCAGTTTCAGCACATAGGAATTAGATTCATTGTACTCGAAGCGGAAAGATCGCAGGAGAAGGTTCCGTATGTCACGCCAGAAAACAACAAGGATGCTCAGGACGGTGGCACCGTGTACAACGATTGAAAATGTAAGGTTTTCCTTTGCCTGGATTTGCAGGATCGCCTTTCCAAGTTCAAGGTGCCCGCTGCTGCTTACCGGAAGGAATTCTGTGAGACCCTGGATCACGCCCAGGATCAGCGCCTCAAGCCAGCTCATTTAACGGGAGTTTTTTTTGAAGGGCTGGAAAAATTGTGCCAGCTCATTTATTCGGATTTCTCCTCTTTTGGTTTTTTCATGATCGCCCAGATCTCGAAAACAAATCCAAACAGAACCAGGATGGGAGCGAGGGTAATCCTTCTGAAATTAAATATCTGTTCATTGAAAACATTGGGGTCGTCAGATTTCCCACCCATCATCAGCAGGAAGCCAACCATAATGATTCCAAAACCAATGATCAACAAAATGTAATTTTCTCTCATTAATGGAAAGTCAGCGCTTTCCTGTTCGATTTTCTTTTTAGCCATGGTACTCTATAAATATTAATAGTACAGATCATCGGATTTCATCCGAAGATATTTATTAATTGCGAAAAATGTGGATATCCAGTTCAAAACAATACCCAGAAAAATAACCAGGAGGAACAGAACCCCCAGGATATCAATGTCTTCAAAGCTTATCACTTCCATAAATTCCTGCTGGATCAGGTAGATCACTCCTACAAGCAAAAGGATTGCGATTATGGCAGCATAGATCCCTTGTCCGGCACTCCTCAGTAAAAACGGTTTGCGGATAAAGCCCCGGGTTGCCCCGACCAGCTGCATGGTGTTAATAATGAACCGGCGTGCATATACGCTCATCCTTATGGTATTATTCACAAGGGCAATGGCAATAAAAAACATCAACCCACTGAAGGCCAGGATGATCAGGCTGATCTTCCTGACATTCTCATTGACCAGTTGGATAAGGGATTCCTGGTACATCACCTCTTCGACTTCATCGAAACGCTGCAATTCCTTTTCAATGGAGGCTATGCTGTCTGTATTTGCATATTCGGCATAAAATTTCACGACGATGGATGCCGGTAGCGGATTGTAACCAAGAAATTCTATGAAATCCTCACCAAGCTCTTCAGAAGTTTCCCGGGCGGCTTCTTCCTTGGTGATATAATTAGTTGACTTCACGTAGGCCTTGGTGTCCAGGTTTTTCTGCAGGCGGATAATATCGACCTCCTTGGCCTCTTCCTTAAGGACAATCGAGAAGCCAAGATTCTCAAGAAGATGAGTGCTCAGTCTCTGTGCATTCAGTAGCAGGAGTCCCACGAGTCCCAGTAAAAAAAGCACCAGCGAAATGCTGATGATGGACGATGCGTACGAACTCCTTAATTTTCTCCTGGTAATACTGTTTTCTCTCTTTTTCATCAACCCGTTTCAGGAATGCACAAAAATAGTCATTTCCATGCAATTACCTCGGGCAGGATTGTTTAAATAAAATATTCATTGAAATTCATTCTGATGGAGCGGTCAGGCTGGTAATGGAGGTATCCCTTACGGGGGAATCAGTCTGTGTTCAGCGGTTATAAAAGGGGTGTTTAGTCAGGGTATCCCTTACGGGGGAATCAGTCAACGAATTCGATCCAGCCAAAGGGATCGGGTTCGTCGCCGTACTGAATGGCTGTCAGCCTGTTATATAGTTTAGTGGAGACCGGACCCGGGTTGCCATCCTTACAGTACTCGTAAGTGATCATATTTTCCAGGTCAACGATTTTCCGGATTGGTGAAATTACCGCTGCAGTACCACAGGCTCCCACCTCGTCAAAATCACCGATCTCTTCCAGGGGAACGGGCCGCTTTTCAACCTTCATGCCCATTTCTCTGGCAATCTCCTGCAGGCTGAGATTGGTGATTGACGGAAGTATGGTGTGCGAATCGGGTGTGATGTAGGTATCTCCCTTGATACCGAAAAAGTTTGCAGGTCCGCATTCATCGATGTATTTCTTTTCTTTCGCATCAAGATAGATGACCGATGCAAATCCTTTATCATGTCCCTTTTCAAGTGACAACAGGCTGGCTGCATAGTTACCGCCGACCTTGATATGTCCTGTTCCCAATGGTGCGGCCCTGTCAAAATCCCGGCAAATCATCATATCTCCGGGCTTGAATCCGGTTTTGAAATAGGGACCAACGGGGGTTACAAATACCATAAACATGTATTCATTGGCAGGTTTTACCCCGACCTCGGCACCGGTACCTAAAAGAAGGGGACGAACATAAAGTGATGATCCTGTACCATATGGAGGGATGAACTTTTTATTTAACTGAACAGCCTTAACTATCGCTTTATGAAATAGTTCTTCAGGTACGACTGCGAGCTTGATGCCTTCGGCAGATCTTTTCATTCGCCTGGCATTTTCCTGCCATCGGAAAAGGCGGATTTTTTCATCCTTTCCAAGATAGGCTTTCATCCCTTCGAAAGATTCCTGTCCGTAGTGCAGACAGGTTGCCGCGATATGGATGGGAATATATTCATCAGAGGTGATTTCAAGTTCTCCCCATTTGCCATCGCGAAAGTAACAGCGGACATTATAGTCGGTCCTGGTATAGCCGAAGGTCAGGTTTTGCCAGTCAATATTCATAGTCAGATCAGATTAATTAAAAGCCTCTAAAATTAAATATAATGGCAGAGAAAGCCAATAGCGATGGACTGTTTAATAATATCTTCTGTACCGGTGTGAATACCTGACTTAAAATGCTGAGGCATTGGAACACTATATCCGGATATGATTGCAGAGGATTGTCAGGAGAATTGTTTGATATTTTCGATCTGTTGTTCTTTGGAGATTTCCCTCATTTTCCTTGCAATATTGGTATAGAACTCATGCGATTCGAGGAGATTAACCTGGTACTGGTTCCAATCCTTTTTGGATTTTACTTTATGACGCATGCGATATTCCTGGAAAAGTTTGTCGGACTGAATAAGGAAATCAACCCTGCCGATATGGTCAAGGTTTGCATCGCAGAGGATCTGCTCGAGAATGTTCTGTGGATCCGGAGGAATGCTGGTTGCCATGATTAGTTTGCATACCTGTTCAATCTGTTCCTCATTGTAATGGTAAAGGGGAAGAATCTCACGGGCATACTCGACCGAACGTGTCTCATGGTCATCCATGGTATCGATATAACCCATATCATGTAAAAGGGCTGCAGTCCGAAGCATTAAGAGATCTTCCTCGCTGACCTTTTCACCCCTGCCGAGTAATTCAACTTGCGTATACACGTGACTGGTATGTTTGGTGTTATGGAAGAAAAGATCTTCCGGGAGTTCCTTTGCCAGTTTTTCCATGACGAATTCTTCTACATCAAGAATGCGGAGAAGCTGAATCTGGATTATGAATTTGGCATTCGGCGTTACCTTGTCCGCCTCTGAAAAAGCCGGGTTAAGCCCGTTGACGAAGAACATAGCAATATCGCCTTTGTATTTGACAGGCATTTTACCACGGAACTCACACTGGAAGAAATCTTTAATAAGCTTGTAGGTGGTTGCTGAGATGTTTACCCGCCCGGCTTCACCGGATGATTCCATTCGGCTGGCGGTATTAACTGTATCTCCCCAGATATCGTATGAATATTTTTTTTGTCCCACGACCCCTGCAATAACCGATCCGGTATGTATTCCTATCCTGAGATCCCAGATATCGGTTTTTGTTTTTTTAAGCTCCTTCATGTGCTGTTGCATTTCGAGTGCGGCAAGGATAACTTCAACCGGATTCGTCCGGTTCTTTATTGGAATGCCACCGGCGGCCATGTATGCATCCCCGATGGTTTTAATCTTTTCGATATTGAATTTCCCCACCACTGAATCAAACTGGAAATAGAACTTGTCAAGCTGGTCAATAAGTTTATCGGCATCCATTTCCTCCGCGATCTTTGTAAAACCCTGGATATCTGCAAACAGGACAGTACACATTTTGAATTTACTGGAGGTTACCTTGCCAGTCAGTTTTAATTCATCGGAGGTAGTTTTTGGAAGTATGTTGGCAAGGAGATCATCTGATTTTTCTTTTTCCTTGATCAATGACTCTGTCCTTTCCAGTACGACCTCTTCGATATGGTATTGTTCTTTCAATTGCTGAAGTTTAAACCATTTCTGTATGAAATATACAATGACCACGACAAGCAGACCATAGAAAAGAAATGCATACCATGCCAAAAACGGAGGTGCTTTGATCCTGAAAACGAAAGTGGCTATTTCGGAAACTGAGCCATAGACGTCCTGGCTGCGAACAAGGAATTCATACCTTCCCGGTTTTAGTCCCCCGAACTCCACAAATGAATTTTTAGCCCATTCCGACCATTCCTCAGCAAGTCCCACAAGCCGGTACTGGAACAGCGGATCGGACTCCCAGGTAAAATCGGTTGATATGAAATCAAAGCGCAGACTATTGCTGGAAGATGAAAATCTGGTCAGCAGGTTCTGGGGATTTACCTGACCCTGTTCACCCCTTGCTACATGGATGCCGGATATATGGGTATGGAAAGTGGTTGATTCGGGTCTGGCGTAAACGGGATCATATTTCAATATACCGTCATTTGTACCCATCCACATAACATTCTCTTTTTCAGCAAAAAGGCAGTTAATAATCTTTGAATCAAGGTGGTGATATTTCAGGGCATTGATTTCGTATTCTCCATTCTCAGCTTGTTTTGCCACCCAAATTTCCCCCCTTGGTCTGCCAGGCTGGTTAACAATAAACCAGATGTTATTGTCTGAGGTTTCTTCTATTTCACCTATCCTGCTTGCTCCCGTCTGCAAAGTAAAATCAAATATTGTATCCGGAAGAAACAACTGTTTAGCCGGCTCATAGGTGAACAGTCCCCCGTCACCGGAAAACAGCAGCCTGCCACCGGTTTCGAGCGGTTCAATATATGAACCTTCTGTGGACTGAAGATCCGGAGCAGTAAAGTTAGAATAGCTTAAACCACCAGCCTCGCTGATGGGTTTGGTTGAGCGGTATACAGGTCCTGACATTGAAGTAAGCCAGAGGATCCCGGCTGAAGAAACTGAAATGGCATCAATACTGATATTGGGAAGTGACAGGTCTCTTATTTCCTCCCATCCATTCATTTTAAAAATTCGTATTCCATTGACTGTACCTGCAAACAGTAGATCAAGACCGGGATCATAATGCAGGGCAGTTACCGGGTCGGAAAGGATTATTATTTTCTGTTGTCCGGTTATATGCAGGAGTCCACCGTTACTCCCCACCACCAGTCCCCCGACAGTCCCAACAAGACAGTTGCAATCTTCCTGGATACCTGCAACGCGTGCAAACCGGGCTTCTTGTGAAGAGGGGGTGATTGAATCATCCTGGGGAGAGAGGCGGAAGAGTCCCTTGCTTCCCGCAGCATACAATTCTCCCTCAAATCTCAGAATGTCTTTAATGTTTCCCTCGAGTCCGGCTGAGGAAGTATAATAACTAAAAGCCGAGGGGAATTCTATTCTGCTCACTGAATGTTCATGAAGAACCCATAGATTTTCAGATACATCCACCATTAGTTTTTTGACATCATTTCCATACAGTCCCTCTAGCTTACCGATCCTCCTGATAACCTCTCCTTCTTCAGTACTGACAATTACTCCACCGGTTTGTGTTCCGTAAGCAATACGTCCGGAAGAGATTACAGAAGCGCAGTTAAAACCGAATTCATCAAGAAAACCGGCCGGCTGGGCAATCCGGTTCATTTCCTGTCCGGGAAAACCAAGAAACACCTCGCTGTTGATTCCGTCAATGAAAAGCGTGTTATCTCCTGATTTCAAGACATGGGACAGGTGTTCTATTCCCCCGGGAACTGCAGTTATTTCGAGCCTTTCACCCGAGTGCCGGTACAATTCATTTGTCCCGGTAAGGATAAAAATTCCATCCCCGGAAGGGAAAATACTTTCAGGCTTCTGCTCTGCCGGAAATTCAACCTCCCCGGAAGGGCCATTAATAAATAATCCCTCAGAGGTAAGAATGTAGAGTATGTTGGCATGTGACTCGATGTTGAGGATGTCACCTGAATTCAACGTATCACCCGGAACATACTCAAAATCACCTGAAGTTGTATAGGACACGGAACCAATAAAATTCTTAGACCAAGCAATTATTCGTTCCTGGTGGCGCAAAAGATGGATGTCGTTGTTTAATGAAATATGCTTCCAGGTGATTCCGTTATAACAAAGGATCCCATTCCTGGCACCGACAAAAATGAACCCGTCCGCGCTCTGAACAATGGAATTATAGTGATTTACATATGTATATGAACCGGGAAGAAAGGTTTGAATATGAGGGTGGCCAAGTTCTTGAGAATGAGAAGCTGATAAATCAAAACCCAAACAAATCAAGCATACAAAAGCTAAAAAAATGAAAACAAATTTTCTCGAAATGTGAAGAAAATTCATAACTTGTGATTCTGAATATTATTGAGCTTGGCTCAAAGTAAACAAATTTATGAATTTATATCCTTAATTAAGAATATATCATAATTATGGAAGAGAAAGTCAAAAAACCGATTCTCGTAACCTGGGATTTCACAAAAAGGTCCGGCTATGCCCTGGAGCATGGAATCAATCTGGCCCAGCATTTGAACACGACTGTTACCCTTATTCACATTGTAAAAAAGGACAATGAGATTGATGAGGCACAGGTCAAGATGGATGCCCTTGCCGAGGAGACGCAGAAGAAGTACAATGTGAAGACCGATACGGTTGTACCGGCTGGTAACATTTTTACTACCATTTCAGAGATTGCAACCGATATTCATGCAGAAATGGTCATTATGGGGACCCATGGCATGAAGGGAATGCAAAAACTTATTGGCAGCTGGGCCCTGAAAGTAATTGCAGGATCCAAAGTGCCCTTTATTGTAGTGCAGGCACCACCCACATCGCATGGTTTTGAAAAGATCGTTTTCCCGCTTGATTTCAGGAGTGAAAACAAGGAGAAAATCAGCTGGATTTATTATATCGCCAGGTTGTATAGTTCCACTTTTTACATTATTAAGGATAAGGTTACCGATAAGAAATTTATAAAAGGGGTTACCTCAAACCTAATGTTCACTGAGAAATTTTTGAAGAGTAATGATATCCCGTATGAGATCCATACCTCTCCCGGGAAGAAAGATTTTACCCACGAGACGATCGATTTTGCTCATGAGATCAATGCCGATCTGCTGCTCATCATGACTACGAAAAACATTTCTATGGCTGATTATGTAATAGGTGCCAACGAACAGCAGATCATATCCAACCATTATGAGATCCCTGTCATGTGCGTCAATCCACGGCCCGGTAAGTTCGGTCATGGATTCAGTGCAACCGGAGGATAATCACTGAAGAATTTGTATGTTAGCCGCAACGTTTGATCAACGCTTTGCGGCTTTTTTTATGGTGATTTGAAAAATGAGGGAACTGATTTTTGCAACACATAATGAGCATAAGGCCATCGAAATCCAGGCCATATTGAGTGACAGTTTCAGGGTGCTGACCCTGGATCAGGCCGGTATTACGGATGATATTCCGGAGGAACAGGACAGCCTTGAGGGAAATGCCATTCAGAAAGCCCGGTTTGTTTATGCGCGCCTGGGACTAAATTGTTTTGCGGATGATACGGGACTGGAAGTGAGGGCTCTTGGTGGGGAGCCTGGTGTTTATTCGGCCCGCTTCGCTGAGTTAAGCGGAGGGAGGTTGCCGGGAGAGGATGTTTCAGCGGCAAATATCCGGACGCTGCTGCGAAGGATGGATGGTATTGGTGACCGGGGTGCAGGATTCCGGACTGTTATTGCCCTGATCATTGATGGAAAGGAATTCACCTTTGAAGGAGTGGTCGAAGGAGAAATCCTCGGTGAATTGAGGGGCGAGGGTGGTTTCGGATATGACCCGGTTTTCCTGCCCGAGGGTTATGCTGAAACATTTGCTGAGATGTCACTGGAGGGGAAAAATAAGATCAGTCACCGGGCCAGAGCTGTGAATAAGCTTGTTGAATTTCTGCATAATTATGCTGGTTCATAAAATAAGTTCCAGGTTTTATCGTATTAATATCCAAAGCATCGAAATGATACGGGAAAGATTCTTTAGAAGTGTTTTATGCGTGTTTCTTCTATTAGTGGCTGTGCGGGGAGGTGAACTTTTTGGACAGGCAGGGATAGGAGACTGGCAATCCCATTTATCTTACCAGGTGGCAAGACAGGTGGCCATTGCCGGAGATCGCGTTTACTGCGGAACCCAGAGTGGACTCTATTATTTTGACATGGAGTCTAACACGGTAAATATTCTAACAAAAAGTGATGGATTATCAGATCTTGAGATCAATGCAATCAGTTATTCCTCTGGCCGTGAGAACCTTGTAATCGGTTATGCCAATACCAATATAGATATTGTTGAGGGCGATGAAATCTTCAATATTCCGGATATCAAGCGCAAGCAGATCACCGCAAACAAGACCATCAATAATATTCTCATTGTGGATGATCTCGCATACCTCTCATGTGGTTTCGGAATTGTGGTGGTGAACCTTGAGAAAAAGGAGATTAAGGATACCTATCTGATAGGGGAGAATGGGGGATTTTTAAATGTCTTTGACATGACCACTGATGGAGTCATGTTGTTTGCCGCGACTGAAGCGGGAATTTACGAGGCCAACCTCAATAACACAAACCTGGTTGACTATAATAACTGGATCCTGATCACCGACGTTCCTCATCCTGCCGGTCCTTTTACCTCCATCACCTGGACCTGGGATAAGCTATATGTGTCTTTCAGGAATCCATTGCCCGGTGGAGACAATGTGTATTACCGGGAAAACGGGATCTGGAATGATTTTGAGTTGCTGGAGAGCAATAAGGTTTATCATGTCAGGGGAGACGAAAACGAGCTTATCGTGGTTACCGGATTGTATGCCACAGCTTACACTCCAGAGCATGAAGCAGGTCATGTAATATCTTCGCTCAGTCCCGTGCATGCAGACTATGATAACGGTGTATTCTGGGTTGCTGACAAGACTTTGGGAATGTACAGGAGTCCCGCCTGGGGAGAAAAGGAATTCATCGTACCCAACGGTCCTCTTTCGGGAGATGTTGTTTCCATAGCATTACAGGAGGACCTGTTGTATACTGCCGCTGGCATGCTTACCCCCGGATGGGGGAACACTTACCGGTGGGCCGAACTGAATGAATTTCGTGAAAGCCAGTGGTCGGGGAACAAAACACCGGAAAATCGGGATATGATACATATTTCAATTGATCCGGCGGATAAAAATCATGTTATGGGATCAACCTGGGGATACGGAATGATCGAATTCAGGTCTGGAGAGATTGCAGGGGTGTATGACGAAACCAACAGTTCACTTCAGGGTATTGAATCCACTTCACTTATCCGTCTCGGGGGAAGTGTATACGATCAGGGGAATAATCTCTGGGTTACCAATGCGGGGGTGGAAGAGCCTATTTCTGTGAGAAAGACAGACGGGAAATGGAAAAGCTTTGTGCTGGATGGCAAGTTGAATATTGATGGACTCGGAAGAATAATAAACACCTATGCCGACCATAAATGGGTTATTTGTCCCTTGAACCATGGACTCTTTGCCTGCGATTTTAACGGCAGCATTGATGATATTTCGGATGACAGATATGAGAAGTTTGATATTGTAGATGTCAACGGGAAGGTTATATCCAATAATGTTTATGCGCTTGCTGAAGACAATGATAATAATATCTGGGTAGGAACGGATAAGGGGATAATTGTGTATTACAGTCCCACAAGAGTTTTCGAAGACGAAGCTTTTTACGGACAGCAGATCATAGTCCCACGCAACGACGGCACCGGCCTTGCAGATATTTTACTTGGAACAGAGAAAGTCACAGCCATTGCTGTTGATGGAGCCAACCGCAAATGGATCGGCACTGCAAAGTCGGGCGTATACCTGGTTTCTGATGATGGACTTGAGGAAGTCCACCACTTCACCGAAGATGACAGTCCCTTGCTATCAAACGCCATCACCGACATAGTAATAAACCCTGAGAATGGCATCGTATATATCGGCACGGATGCTGGATTAATCTCATATAAAAGCACGGCTATCGAAGGCAAGGAAAACTTCGGAGATGTTTATGTTTACCCGAACCCGGTTCGCCATGACTACCAGGGCGAAATTGTTATCACCGGACTGGTAGGCAATGTAATCGTAAAGATCACAGACATTGGAGGAAACATCGTCTTTGAGACAACCGCGCTCGGCGGACAGGCAATCTGGGATGGCCGCAGTTTTTCGGGCAATCGTGTCAGTACCGGTGTTTATATGGTTTTTTGCACCAACGAAGACGGATCCCAGACGCACATTACCAAGCTTCTGGTTATTAATTAGGTTGTAAAAATTTGCTGTGCCTTGGCATTGCAAATTCCTCTCGGCTTTTTGTAGCAATAACTACAAAAAGAAGGTTCGTCATCAGCAATGCCTGCGGAATAATGCAAATATTGGAAAACTCATCAATTACAATTGTTTATACTGCACAGCTGGGGAGGCTTCTTTGCTGACAATGCTATCGGCAATAAAGCAAATTTTGAAAACCCGGCTTGAAAACCTGGAAACTGACTATGCAATCGGCAATGCTAAATCCACTCCAGAAGGGTCTAAAAGCTTGGAAATCTTGAAAAAAATACCCAGTTTTAAGACTGATCGGGCATAGCAACAATGATACAGAAGGTAAAAGGGGTCGTACTTCATCATATCAAATACAAGGAAAGCAGTGCTATTGTGTACGTCTATACCGACCTGTTCGGACGGCAGTCTTACCTTGTAAACAGCATCCGAGGAAAGAAAACCAAATTCTCAAGCAGCTTCCTGCAACCCTTCACATTGCTCGAAATCGAAGCCTATCATAAAGAGGGAAAAGACCTGCAGAGGCTGATAGAAATGCGGAACTACATTCCCTTTCGGAGCATTCCATTTGATCACCATAAAAGCAGCCAGGCACTTTTCCTGTCGGAAGTTCTTTATAAAGTTCTGAGGGAGGAAGACCCTAACCCGGAACTGTTTAAATTCCTAGAACACAGCCTTCAACTGCTTGATATTTCGGATGAGGGTACGGTAAATTTTCATCTCATTTTCCTGGTCCAACTCACAAAATTTATGGGATTCATCCCGGAAAACAATTTCGGAGGTGAAAAGACCGGATTCGATATGAGGAACGGACAATTCAGTAATGGAACCGGGCTTCATCCGGATTATTTTGATAAGCATAGTTCTGCTCTATTGCATGAGTTGCTTGAAACCGGTTTTGGTGGGATGACGGAAATATCAGTAAATCAAAATGTAAGAGTAAAATTTCTTGAGGATATGATGGACTATTACCGCCTGCATTTACATGGATTTGGAAAGGTAAATTCCCTCTCTGTATTAAGTGAAATTTACAGTGATGAAAATGAAATATAGACAGATAGTATTTTTTTGTCCGATGTTAGATAACTTTATATTATATCCAACGTATTAGATCATTATTATATATAGAATTAAAGACATTCATTATCAGGTAAATATAGAATTGTTATGCGGGATGTTTGAGATACTCCCGTTTTTGGCCGGAAAATGGGTCCCAAAGGTGCAACCTGAGGGACAAATTTCGGGTCATATTATAGGTTTGTTATTAAGCAGGGTCCATTAACCCACTATGGGGGTTTTATGGGCCCGTTAAAATATTTCAAAAGTTCCGCTGATCTTTAAAAAAAAAAGACAAAAAGATCGGATGGGAATTTTATTGTTTATAAGTAACTAAAATAGCTGATCACTGCTGATTCAAACATATCAAAATACGTTCTGAGACCTGCCCAGGTTCTCGGAAAACTGCTGATTGAGAAGTCTATCCCAGGAGCATTATTAATGCGTCTGGGAATATTACTTCTAGGACTCACCCTTTGGCTCCCTGCCAATGCCCAGGACACGATTTGGTTTGAGGGATTCAATTATATTGATGGTACCACCGATCCCGGGAATGGGAAGTGGTCTATCAACACCGACAGCTGTGTTTTTGATAATGATGGAGGCCCGAATGATGATCATTTTGAAGTACGGGATTCTGTTTTTTCCGGCAGTGACCTGGATGGATTTGCGATTTGGACATCAGAATCAATTGATATCTCTGGAGAAACCGATGGTGTGAAGATCAAAGTTGATCTCTGGCAATATGTCATTCCACCAGAATCGATGGAAACCAACCAGGATACATTGTATACTTATTACAGTCTGGATGGAGGGCCTGAAGTCCTTCTTGAAAACGGACAACTTGAAGGGCAGTTTGGGAGCTCTCCCGGCTTTACTTGTGGATCGGCACTAATAGGCAATTCGCTTCAAATCATCATTAAAGCCAGAAAC
>DRHS01000051.1 GCA_011053095.1 Bacteroides sp. | reverse complement strand
TTGAAATGTTTGACGAGTTCGAAGATTGTTTCTTTAGTGAACATTGCCTGGGCGTCTGTGAATATCAGGATCTCACCCATGGCTTCCTCCCTGAGATCATTTATAACCGCCGGTTTGCCCCTTCTATTGCTAAACTCAAAAAACCTGAGGGCTTCGATCTCATTTGAATTTACGCGAAGAATCTCGTTAGTTTTATCCGTAGAACCGTCGGATCCGACAAGTAGTTCTATTTTATCTTCAGGGTAGGATGAATTGAAGACGGTGCGCAGCTTTTCGGAGATTACCTTTTCTTCATTGTAGGCTGCCAGGATAATTGATACAAAAGGCAGATTGGTACTCATGCTGAATACCTCTGAATTATCCTTTTTACTTCTGGCCAGTATCTTGATAATCAATGGATAAAACAGATATGATTGCAGAATGGCAAAAACAGACACCCAGAAAATAATTGCCAAGATCATGTAAGCTGTGCTTTATAGAAGGAGATCAATTTTTTGGAGATATCAAAGTTATCAAAATTTTCCAAAATGAAACGGCGGGCATTATGTCCTGTTTCCTTCACCAGCAGGGGATCCTGCAGAAGAGCTCCCAGGATTTTGAGGTAATCATCTGCAGATTCTGCGATGAAAAGATGTTTACCATGGGTAACACCAAGGCCTGATGCCGCAATGGAGGAGCAGATCACTACTTTTTTCAGGGCCATGGCTTCAATGATCTTGATTCGTATGCCACTGCCGGACAGAAGTGGTACGACCATGATGTTATTCTCCCTGTAGAATGAGATGGCATCTTCAACTTCACCCTCCTGATACACATTTGGGGGAGGTTTATCCTTGAAATAGGATCCAGAGTTACGGCCTGCAACATGTATTACCATCCATGGCCATTGATTAAGAATCGATGGCCAGACACTCTTGAAAAACCAATCCAGTCCCTCCCGGTTTGGGGCCCAGTCAAGGGCACCAATGTAAAAAATTCGAAGATCGGTTTCTTTTTGTGGAATTGGTGGTTTATTCTCATTATCTGTTGAATATTTATCCAGCTCCATGCCTGTGGGACAAATATGAAGGGGCAGGTCCCGGTGCATGCTTGTGAATTCGTCAGCATCCGCACTCGAGATTGGTACCAGTATGTCAATGTTGCTGAGAAGGGATTTTTCGAGTTTTTGGATTCTCCTTGCAAGAGACTGGAAGTATATTTTTTTGAGAGGGTTTTTTTCCTCTCCGGATCTCAGCCTCCATATGCGGTGTTCAACATTATGGGCACGCATGGAGAGCAGGGGACCATCACCTATGAATTGTTTGTAATAGCCCAGATAGGGACCTTCAATCTGTACGATATCATAATTTGTTTCAGCCAGGCATTTTTCGAGTTCAAGTTTAAAAGCCCTGGAGATAAACCTGCCGGCATTATATGGATAGGACGAAAACAGGAAATTCAGTAAAAGGCTGAACGGTCTGATCCTGGTATCAACGATTACAGAATGTATTTTCAGCAAGTCATTTATTTCCTCAGGGATATCTTCCGGCGGGAAATAATGTTTCCCGGTATTCATGGTGAGAAGGGTTACACTGGCACCATTCCTCGCAAGTCCCACAGCAAGATTTAATGTGGCAATTGCACCTCCGTCTTTTGGGGGCCAGGGCATTTTTGTACTCAGGATAAGAATTTTCATTTTAATATCCCCAGCTTAATTCGCATATAGCGGATCCTTCTTCGTATCCTGCGGAAAAAAGAGCTGTAGGTTTCCATATTCATAAGGGAGGAATCAGTCATGGACTTATAGGTAAGCCAGATGCCAATGGGAAGAAGTATGGCTGAGGAGAGCCACATGCCAAACAGCGGATTGAGAGCGCTGTCACGTGCAAACTGTTCACCGGTCATGGAAATGATGTACCAGATTAAGAAGAAAAGGACAGAAATTACGGTCGGCATACCGAGTCCCCCTTTCCGAATAATCGCACCAAGCGGGGCCCCGATAAAGAAGAAAATCAGACAGGCAAATGAGAGAGTGAATTTCCTGTGAATCTCAATCTGGTATCTTCGCAGACGGGCAACCTTTGAACTGGAATTGCTCTCCGATGTAGAAATGAAATTCATTGAGGCGCGGGCCTGGGCAGTGGCGGATGTTATCCTTTGTTCCTTTTCACGCTGGGCAAGTTCGTTAAAGAGACTGTCAACATTCAGGCGGAACAGTGTAAACTCATCTGCCTTTTCTTCTGTCCGATTCGGGGGCGAGATAACACGTCGGTAATTGTAATAAGTTCTTGAGGTGAGAGATGCATTGAGTCCTTTATAAACCTTATCAATCTCTGTTTTGAAAGAGTCTTCATAATGCTCGAGCATCCCAAGGCTCATCATGGAATTATGACTTTTGAACAGGGATTCATCGGTTCTGTCCAGTCCAAAGCCGGTAAGCTCAATCAGGATCTCCTGTTCCTGGAAAAGATCTCTTCTGTGGGGAAAGGTAAAATCTTGTTTGTTCTTGCGATCGGATTCAATTTCGTTGTAAGAGCGCCCGCTATACATTGTGAATACCAGGTATGTGTCATCCGAAGAAACTTTCATAAATCCTGAATCTGCAATCGTTACCATATTATTACCCTTGCGGTCGGTGTGATCATATATGCGAATCCCGTACATCATATTGGTTGTTGGGTCTTTGGTATCAATTCGCATGCTGAATCCTTCTATTCCATTGTAAAATATTCCTTCGGCAATATTAAATGCTGGCCGTTTTCGCTGGATGTCATAAAGAAGGGATCTCATTTTCAGGTTTGCCACAGGCAGAACATAATTAGAGAATGCAAAAGCCCCAAAGCTCATAAATACAATCAGAATTATAAGGGGCATCATGATCCTGATAAGGGAAATTCCTGAGGATTTCATTGCGGTGAGTTCATAGAATTCCCCAAGATCCCCGAATGTCATAAGGGCAGCCATGAGTATAGCCAGTGGAAGTGCCATAGGTACCATGGATGCGGTCAGGTATATAACAAACTCAGATATGATGAGGAATTCCAGTCCCTTTCCAACCAGTTCATCTATGTACTTGAACAAGAACTGCATGACCATGATGAAGATCACTATCATGAAGGTCATTGCAAAGGGACCTGCGAAAGATCTCAGCAAAAGGATATGTAGGCGCTTTACCTTTAGATGCATCCGTAAAACTCTTTTCTAAAAAACGGGAATAAAGGTAAGATATTTCAGAGACCGATCACATGTTTTAATTCGGCGATCTGTGTATCCCAGAGGTCTATTGCGTCATCTTTCTCATCCTCGTCCGCAAAATCGGTTATTATAAGGGAAACATCCCCGGTAAGTTCGTCCTGATTAAGACGGAACTCGAAATAGGTGCATTCATCATCATCACTAATCCAGTGAAACCGGATGTACTTATTATCCTTACGTTGAATAACCTCGGCCAGTTGTTCGGTCTGTTCCCATATGAATGAAAAAACCGATCCCCGGAGATTCACATCGTCGGCAAACCATTCAGCAAGACCGCCGGGTGTGCTTAACCGATTGAATAATATCTTAGGGGAGGAGTTAATTGGATATTCAAGTTCGTATTTCTTTTTCACAAGATCCTTGTTTTGAAATTCATTTGACCGATGCGAGAGCACAAATGGCTTAGCACGATTGATTGGCTACATTTGGTTATTCCAAGCTCTTATCTGCAATATAACAAATTTTGGGAATAAACCTATCCCTCTGTTTGAGTGAACAACCACTTCAGGCGGTGAATAACTTTTGTCGGGGGTGTTTTTCAATTTTTCTATATTTGGAGCAAACTCATAAGCCATCTACCTATGAGACAGGTTGTTTACATATGCCTTCTACTATTCTTTTTTTTGCCGGAGGTTTTATCCCAGGATAAAGCCATGTTTAAGAAAACCTTTGTCGAGGCAGAATTCTTTTTCATGACCGAAAAGTATCGTGAAGCTGCTCATCTTTATGAGGAACTTCTTAAGATAGACCCTGAAAATGCCAACCTTCATTTCCTGCTCGGTGCCTGCTACCTGAGTATCTACGGAGAGAAGGATAAGTCTGTTTCCCACCTGGAGAGGGCAGCGGAGGATATGTCTCCCGGTTACAGGGAAGGATCTTATAAGGAACGGTCCGCACCCCGTGAGGCTCTTTTTGCCCTTGGTCGTGCCTATCACATTGAAGAGGAATTTGATAAGGCAATAGAGCAATATGAACTTTACAGAGGAATAATGATTAAGAGATATTTTGCTGACATTGAATACGTAAACAACCAGATAAAATCATGTGAGCTGGGCAAAAGCATGGTCAAAAGACCGATTGACGTACAATTCCTGAGGCTTGGCGAGGAGATCAACAAATTTCCGGATAATTATAATCCGGTAGTTTCTTTTGATGATTCAACCCTGATTTACATGACAGATCGTCCCTTTTACAGGGCGATTATGCTGACAAGAAGGATTCCCGGGATCGGATGGACAGATCCGTGGGTGATCAATGAAGAGATCGGTTCGGAGGGAGATTGTTACCCCACATCACTTTCAGCGAATGGAAATGAGTTATACATAGTGAAAAAGGATGGATACAACTCTAATATCTATATCAGTTACAGAAAAGGGGACAGGTTTACAAAAATGATCCCTCTTAATAATCATATAAATTCTCTCTATTCTGAAACACATGCCTGTATTTCATTTAATGGTAAGTTCCTGTATTTCACAAGTGACAGGCCCGGGGGACAAGGGGCATTGGATATTTGGGTCTCGGAAACAACCCGTGAAGGAGACTGGGGGAAACCCAGGAACCTGGGTCCGAAGATAAACTCTCATTACAGTGAGGAAACACCTTTTCTTGCAGGGGGAGGGAAAAAGCTGTATTTCAGCTCACAAGGACATGCCACCATGGGAGGGTTTGACTTTTTTGTTGCCGACAAAATTCCTCCAACCGGAATTTCTCCTGACAGGGGTGCAAATGGTAAGGATGATAATGATGCATTTGATGATGGTTGGTCATTCCCGGGAAACCTTGGTTATCCATTAAGCACAGCAGATGATGACCTTTTTTATTATCCGCGCAAGAGTGGTCAGGGAGCCTACTATTCCTCCATTATTGAGGAAATTAATCCTACAAGAAGCATTTACATAGTCAGAATAATAGAGGAAGAAACCAAGATTGCAGCTATCCGGCAGGATCAGGATGAACGAATAGATCCCCTGACCCTTAAAACTACAGATACATTTCCGGGTGATGGTTCACTGGCTGGGGATGAGTCCACCGCTGATAGCATCCCCATCAGAGAAGATAAAACGGCTTCAGTTTGGCCAGTCCCTGATCCCGAAGAATACTTTGTATTGAATAGTATACAATTCGGATTTGACAGCGATGCCATGGATGAGTCAGTAATTGCTGAGGCGCAGCGGGTATTTGAGGTCATGCACAAAAATCCCGGGATCCGTCTTCAACTTACCGGGCATACGGATGCAGTCGGAGCAGATGACTATAATCAACGCCTTTCGGAACAAAGGGCCCAGTCCATCGCTGACTATCTTATCGCAAATGGGATTCAATCGTCCCGCCTAAATGTAACAGCAGCTGGTGAAACCAGGCCAATTGCCATAAATAAATATGAGGACGGCACTGACAGTCCGGACGGTCGACAACTCAACCGCCATGTATCCCTTAAGTTTGAGAATCTTCAAAGCGAAAATATACGGGTTGAAGATGTTTTTGTGCCGGATAAGCTAAGACCGAAGGCCGATCAATCCTTCAGCATACTTCTTGTCCAAAGTGAGAGCATGCTTGATACCATGCCAGATCTGGTATTAGGTCAGCTGACAGCACTTATCATAACCGATTCTGCATTTCTATATACTGCCGGAAATTTCAACCGTAAGACAGATGCAATGATGTACCTCAATGATGTGATTGATGCCGGTTTTCCTGATGCCGGAATGCTTGAACAGAGAGACCTTGAGAGATTTATAACCAGCATGTCAGAAAAAGGTATTGACGTAACAGCCAGCTATACCATTCAGATCATGGCTCTTAAAAAGCCGGTTGACGTCAGTTATTTCAGTCCCCTAAAGGGAGTTACCATGTTTCCGGGCAAGGACGGATTCCACCGCTATGTTTATGGGGAATATGATAGTATTAAGGAGGCCATTGAGAGATTGCCTGAGATCAAGCTAATGGGATACGAAGATGCCTTTATCAAGAGTATTCTGCGTTATCAAAAGCCATCCAAATAGAGATCACTGAAAGAGGGATTTCAACCTGGTATTTTTTATGAGAGCATTTATTAATAGGCCTGATCTTCTATTTCAGATTTAGCCCAGGATGAAAGGAAGAGTGTCCTCGAGCGAATCATGGAAGCCGGACAATAAAGGCTTCATTCCACTCTGTTCAATATTGCCTCCTGAGACACCCAGGGCTGTAAACCCAGCAAGGCGTATCGATAGAACACCTGCGGAGGAGTCTTCAATTCCTACCACCCTGCTCAGTTTATCTGCCGGCATCTCCAGTCCGATCCGGGCAGTTTCTGCATACAACCAGGGATGAGGTTTGGGAGCCAGTTCACCAAGGGTTCCTGCCTGCCCTTTTCTTAAGGAATGGCCTGCGGTAATTATGCTATCGTAAAATTCCAGGGGATCACCCATGTCCAGCGTTCTGAAGGCACTGATTAATTCAGGCCAGGCTTTTTCATATAATCCTGATGTTACAAGTCCGATCTTTACTCCTTTTGATTTAAGGGTAAGGAGGAAATCTTTTAATCCGGGACTTGGAACGAAAGCGTCCTGTTTGCCACGACCTTCAATTATTTCCTTCATTTCATAGTGAGTGATCTCAAAATATATCCGCCTGGCTTCTTCAAGGGTTTTATCCGGACAATACTTTTGGATGCAGTATTCAAGGTGTTCCGATACGCTATGTCCGGATACATGAGACAGATCTTCATCTTCGAAGTTAAAAGAAGGATTGTCAAGCAGTCTTTGAGTGGTGCATTCGATGATCCATACCCAGAAATTCTCGCTTCGAATACTGGTCCCGTCCAGATCCATCAATACAGCCTCAGCCGGGGCTTCAAATCCGGAATCCCGTAGTTCATAAATTGCCGGGTATCCAAGCTGGGATTTTACAAAGACAAGGGTTTTATCTTCATAAATAATAAAATCAGCTTTTTTATCTGCAGGTGTCAGGATGGCTCGCACCCCTTCCATGTCATTGAAAAACAATCCATTACCTCCTGATGGGGTTTCCTGAAACAACTTTTTAAGTTCTTCAAGACTCAAATTTAATCCTTGTACCTGATCCATGTAATTTATATCTAATACCAGGTAAATTTAGTAAAATACCGGTTTTTTGATCATTTAGGTTTCATCAAGCCTCAGAATCTCATTCGAATTCCCTGTTTGATCTGATAAAAACTGTTCACCCTTACTACGACCCATTTTACCGGTCTAATACGGTATTTCACACAAATTAAATTGCGCAGACAGGTAACTTTTAATAAGTTGCCGCGTCCATATATATGTAAGTAACCTAAAACCATCAACTAATGTTTAGCAATATCATCAAAGTAGCTTTCCGGAACCTCTACAGGAATTTTGGTTATACTTTTATTAATGTACTGGGACTGGCCATCGGACTGGCATGCAGCATCCTTATCCTTCTCTATGTCAATAACGAACTTACCTACGATAAGTTCCATGAGAAGGCAGAAAGAACTTACAGGATAGGGGTCCGGGGACAAATGCCCGGTAACGAGCTTAACCAGGCCGTTACTGCTTCTCCTATGATGGAAGCCTTGAGAAGCGATTATCCGGAGGTTGAACATATAACCCGGGTTGCAAAATATGGCGGATGGCTTTGCCGTACCGGTGACAGGATATTCCAGGAAACCGCGGAGAATTTCAAGTTTGCTGATTCAACTTTTTTTGATGTCTTTAATTTTGAACTTTTAAGAGGGGACCCAAAATCTGTGCTACAAGCTCCACGCAGCCTGGTTATGTCTGAGAGGTATGCAAACAAATATTTTGGTAATGAGGATCCAATCGGTAAGACCCTCAGGATAGAACAGGATACAAATTTTTATACAGTTACCGGGCTAATGAAAAACGTACCGGTTAATTCTCATTTTCATTTTGAGATGCTTGGCTCAATGTGCACCATTGGCGAGAGCCGCAGTACAAACTGGTTAAATCATAATTATTATACCTACGTGGTATTGAGAGAAGGTGCAGATGTTGAGCAATTTACAGTGGGACTAAATGAGATGGTAATTAAGTATGTTGGTCCAATGATAGAACAATTTATCGGCATTACCCTGGAAGGTTTTACAGAAGCGGGTAATTCCTTTGGATATTTTACACAGCCACTGCTTGATATACATCTTCATTCTAACCTGCAGGAAGAAATTGAACCAAATGGTAATCCATTCTATGTTTATATATTTTTAATCATTGCATTTCTGATCCTGATCATTGCATGTATTAACTTTATGAATCTTGCCACGGCTCGTGCGACAACCCGGTCAAGGGAAGTAGGCATCCGGAAAGTGGTAGGGTCAAGGCGCTCCCTGCTTATCACCCAGTTTCTGACAGAGTCTGTTTTTCTCAGCCTTATAGCCATGGCAATTGGTATTGTCCTTGTCTACCTTCTGCTGCCTGGTTACAGGAATATGATCCGCCTGGACCTGGATTTCAATATTCTGGAGAATTCATTGACTATACCCGGACTAATCCTGTTTGCAGTGTTTGTTGGGATACTTTCAGGGAGTTATCCGGCATTTGTACTTGCATCTTACAAACCTGTTTCTGTATTTAAACCTGAGGTAAACGCCGGGTCAAGTAAAAGCCTTCTCAGGAGTATTCTTGTGGTACTGCAATTTTCCATGGCCATTGTAATCCTGATGGGTACATTTTTTGTAAACCGGCAGCTGTCATTCATGCAGAACAAAGACCTTGGATTTGAAAAAAATAATGTACTGGTGATCCATCGATCCGATGCGTTAAAGGAAAAGATTGATGCCTTTAAGCAGGATCTCAAACAAAATGCTAATATTCTTGAAGTTGCAAATAGCAGGCATATACCATCCATGAGTGGATGGAACAATGTCCACTGGCTGGAAGGAATGGATCTGAGCAATACCATCCTTCTGATGACAACTTATGTAAGCCATGGTTACGGGGATGTGCTGAACCTGGAACTTCAGGAGGGAAGATTTCATAGCAGGGAAATGTCCACCGATACATTTGGCATTGTTATTAATCAGGCTGCAGTTAAATCTCTGGGCCTTGAGGATCCCTTGAATACCCGTTTTATTGAACCCGGTGAGACACCGGAAGATACCAGGTATTTCCCGATTATCGGAGTTGTAAAGGATTTTCATTATGAGTCCATGCATGAGGATATTAAACCCATGGCAATTCATTTTATGCCCGGAAATTGGGAAGGGTATATTATGGTCAGAATGGGTGGAGGAAATATCCCCGCAACAGTAGATTTTGTTCAACAAACCTGGGACGAATTCAATACGGATTTTCCTTTTGAATACAGCTGGCTGGATGATGAGTATGGCAAACTATTTGAACCTGAGAAAAGAACGGGACAGATATTGAGTGTATTCTCAATCCTTGCCATTTTTATCTCATGCCTGGGTTTGTTCGGACTTATCTCTTACAGTACATCCCAGCGTACAAAAGAAATCGGGATACGAAAAACCATGGGTGCCTCCATTTTGGTTGTGGTCCGTCTTCTATCAAAAGAGACGGTGAGTCTGCTGGCTATTGCATCAGTCGTGTCCTTTCCTGCCTATTTCGTTGTAAAAGGCTGGCTGCAGAATTTTGCATTTCATGTTCAGTTTAATGTGGGATTATACCTTGTCATACTTTTTGGAATCTCATTATTTGTACTGTTGATAGCAATTCTGACTGTAAGTTACCAGACCTATAAAGCCGCAGCGGCAAATCCGGCCGAGAGCCTGAGGGTGGAATAAATCTGTTGTGCAATACTTCGGTCATTTTCAGAAGGGATTTTGCCTATTTTTATGGACTTATCTCAAAGTCCATAAAATGAAAACAAAGCGTCATATTATTTCCGTATTCGTCTTAGGTACCCTGATCCTTTCAGCGGCCGCCCAGCAGGTTGACAACTGGTTGTTTATTGGTCCCATGCCAGTCTCGGCCCCCGGATTTATTAAGGGCAAGAACATAAATGGAGACGAATTCAAGGACAAGTTTATCCTTTCGAATGAATACATGAACCTTGCAGACTTACAGCCAAAGGCCGAAGATCCATTATTATGGGATGATTACAGACCAAGGACCTGGGCATTGGATGAGGTCTCGGATGAGGGTTTTCTTGTACTGAAACCGGAGAAGCCGGAGTATCAGCTGGCGTACAATGCATTCTATATTGAGTCGGATGGACTGTATACATATTCCTGCGAGGTTGAGAGTCCCCAGATGTTCGAAATCTTCCTCGACGGCAAGAAGGTTGGTTCCAACTACACAGTTTCCAAAAAAGATACAACGAGTAAGAAGTCTGCCAGCCTGAAACTGGACAGGGGAAAGTTTCTGGTATTGGTGAAATCGATGTATATCAAGGGGGATAAGAACAAATGGAAGATTAAGGCCTCGGTCAGTTGCCCGGAAGATTCACTGGCAGCCATAGACGTATCTCCTGTTACCGCCATGAACATTCATCACCTGCTGGAGGGTACCAAACTGGGCAGGGTATCACTTTCTCCCGACGGAGCTTTAATCGCACTGAATTACAGCAGGGTAAATACTGAAACCGGAAAAACTTCCATCTGGACTGAAATAAGGGATGTAGAAAGTGTAAGCCTTGTGCATAGTTTCAGAGCATCAGGCACAACGATTCAGGGGTGGACACCCTCCGGAAGAAAGTTATATTATACATCCAAAACAGAAAATGGCAGTTCTGTCATGGTATATGATTTAAAAAGGGGTTCAGAATATCCTGTTTTAAAGAATATAAAGGACCTTGGACGGATTACCTGGTCGAAGGATGAGAAATTCATTTTCTACGGAAGATCCGAAAAGAAACTGGAAACAAAGAAGTCTTCACTCCTGTATATGGATGAATTGGACAATCGTGCATTCCGCCCAAAATCAGTAACAACCCTGTACAAATTCAATGTACACACCGGGGTTAGTACCCGGCTTAGCTTCGGGGAGCGATCAGCATATCTTAATGACGTTAGTCCGGATGGTAACTTCATTGTCTTTTCTACAAGCAGGCCCAATCCTACTCAGCGTCCCTTCAGTCTGCAGAACATGTACCTGATGGAAGTGAAGACCGGTAAAACGGATACACTCTGGAAAGATTTCCGCTGGAGCGGCAATGCTGAATTCTCGCCTGATGGCAAGCAGCTGATTGTAGGCGGGGGACCGGACCTTTTCGGTGAAACCGGAAGGAATATCGGGGATCAGCCCATTGCCAATAATTACGATGAACAGCTATATATATATACACTCGAAACCGGCGAAGTGGATCCTATCACAAGGGATTTTAATCCTGCCGTGGACTGGTCACACTGGCACCCGGTTGACAACAGGATCTATGTTCGGGTTACGGAAGAAATTTACAGTCGTCTGTATGTATGGGATGCCGAGGGCAGGACTTTTAACCTGATGAACACTTCACCAGAAGTAATTCGTTCGGTCAGTATGTCTGACGAATCGCTGGTTGCTGCTTATACCGGGAACGGACTCGGAAATCCTTCTAAGGCATGGATACTGGATCTTAAATCCGGTGACAACAGGGAATTTGACTGGACGGAAAGCAAAGCATATGAAAATGTGACCTTCGGAGAAACTGAGGAATGGGATTTTGTGGCATCAGGTGGGACCATCATCAGTGGCTACTTTCTTTATCCCCGAAATTTTGACCCGGAAAGGAAATATCCCCTGATTGTAAATTATTACGGGGGAACTTCACCTATAGAGAAAAGCTTTGGGGGCAGGTACCCGCTTGATATCTGGGCCGGGGAAGATTATGTTGTATACGTGCCCCAGCCCAGTGGGGCCACGGGCTTCGGACAGGAATTCTCTGCCCGGCACCAGAATAACTGGGGAAAGACCACAACAGCAGAGATCATTGAAGGAACTGAAAAATTCATCGAAGCCCATGATTTTGTGGATGGATCAAAGGTGGGATGCATCGGCGCCTCTTATGGAGGATTTACTACCATGCTTTTACAGTCACAGACCGACATTTTCACCTGTGCCATATCACATGCCGGAATTAGTTCCTTAAGTTCATACTGGGGAGAAGGATACTGGGGGGTTGGTTATTCGACAAATGCCACAGGAGACTCATACCCCTGGAACCGGAAAGATATCTATGTCGATCAGAGTCCCCTGTTCAACGCTGACAAAATCAATACCCCATTGCTTCTACTGCATGGTTCAGTAGATACAAATGTGCCCCTTGGAGAGTCCCTGCAACTCTGGGCAGGACTCAAGATCCTGGGAAAACCTGTTGAGATGGTCCAGGTTGAAGGTGAGAACCACCATATTCTGGTCTATTCCAAGCGGATCGAGTGGCATAATGCCATCATGGCCTGGTTCGATAAGTGGCTGAACGATGAGGGTCATGACTGGAAAAAGATGTTCCCTGACAGCAAGCTTTAGGCTTTGCAGATCAGGGAGACCGGTGCAGGCATTGTGAGTGCTGACTGCCTGCCGGCTATGCAAATTGGAACAACCCTTGACAAATACCTCACGAATGGGTAATTTTGGGTAAACCACATGCCGATAAGAAAATGATACATCAGGATGTGTACCTGACAGTCCATGACCACATGGAGGAGATACTGTGAGAAAAACAGCCATCCTTATCATATACATAATTTTGTTCTGGGTTGTTCTGCCCGGAGTGCTCGTATTGTCGGCAATTTATTTTGACAAGCTCTTGGGTTTTGAATCGAATCCAGCCCTGGTTGCAGGTATACTGATTATGAGCATTGCTTTACCTATGCTGGTTATCTCCATTGCACAGTTCAGAATATTCAGCGGGAAATACCCGGTTTCTGCCGATCCTCCCAAGGTATTTATCCGAACCGGGTTGTATGCAGTCTGGAGGCATCCAATCTATCTTTTCTATGGCCTTACTCTTCTGGGTTCAGCAATGATCTGGGGATCCAGGGGCATGCTTTTAATTACTCTTCCGGCTTTCATTGTGCTTGAATTCGTGTACGGATTTATCGAGGAGAAAATCCTTGTGAAGAGATTTGGTGACAAATATCTGAATTACAAAAAGATAACCTCTATTGTAATTCCCCGTTTATATTACTGGCTAAAGATCCCTTGCTTTTTTTTATTTGCGCCTTTATTTTCCTACAAAGTTTCAGGCAAAGAGAATATTCCGGATTCCCCTCCATTTTTCCTGGTATCCTGCCACCGCAATTATATTGATCCTTTTTTCCTGGCACAGGGATTCCCATATCCCATCCGGAATATTACCACTTTTGAGATGTATCGCACCGGGAAAACCAGGTGGTTTTTCAAAGCTCTGGACTGCATTCCCAAGAAAAGATACCTGAATGATTATTCCACAGGGCGTGAAATAGTAAAAGCAATACGTCAGGATGCAGTGATAGGGATATACCCGGAAGGTGAAAGGGCATGGACAGAAACCATGAACCGACTGAAACCAGAAACCCTGAATCTTTTCCATAAATTCAGGGATATACCAATTCTCCCGGTTAAATTACAGGGTAGTTTTTTCGCCTGGCCCATGTGGGGAAAAGGAGTGCGCAATGCCAGGGTCAGGGTTGAATTCCAGGAAATAATCCAAATAGATCCTGATTGGGACCTGAAAGAGATAGAGGACAGGCTGGTGGCTGCAATTGAGCCAGGCGACCAGGATCATCCGGATTTTTTCTGCAGATCCACAC
The DNA here is from genome assembly GCA_011053095.1 of Bacteroides sp. GTDB lineage: Bacteria > Bacteroidota > Bacteroidia > Bacteroidales > SM23-62 > SM23-62. The sequence continues at coordinate 25,710 of DRHS01000051.1, read as the reverse complement.
GCAGGATAGAGGATATCAGCAAGGTAATTTACAGGTGTCCCATATGTATGACTTTCGACAGTATTAAAACTGCAGCCACCGGGGGAGTCTGCCTGAATTGCAAGGCAGTCCTCCGAATTGATGAACGGTACCGGCTGAATGTCAGTAATGGAGAAAACCAGGTGTCAGGCAGCCTGGATGAAGTATATAAAAGGATCCGGGTAAGGAGTGAGGACCTTTCGGGGCTGGCCAGCGGTTCATTCCCCGGGCAATTCGAGTCCCACAGCAAGGGAGAGGAGCATATTATTGCTTTTTCAGAGCAAGCTGAAGTATCCATGGAATCCTTCCCCAAAATGAAATTCCTTTTCAAAGGCGATATAATATTAACAAACAAACGACTGGTGTTTGAATCGGACTCCGATAGCAGATCACTTACCCTTGAGGATTTGAGTTCTGTTACCACGGAGAGCAATATTAAACTTCAGATTTATGATTTCAGGGCAACAAAGCTATACCAGGTTGTATTCGACCGGGAGTCGGTTGTGAAATGGCAGGATTTGATCTCAGAAACGATTAAAATGGAGTTGGGGAGGGTTCCTAATCTGAGATAATATGAACTATTGAAGGCGGGTCTTGAAACCTATGCCTTTACAACCGTACACAGTCATAATTTTGATCATTACAGGGAAATCAATCGCTTTGTGAAGAAGGAACTTGGAGCTCACTCGCTTTTCTATCAGTACATCCCCCAGATGAAAGATGACCCGTTAATGATTCCGCCGAACAATTGGCATGAACTTAAGAAATGGGTTTTACTCGAAGAAAATATCTCTCACATGAATTTTGTACGCGATTTTTTCATGCTTTCCGGGAATGCCTGTTCGGGAGGAAATTTCGTTTTTACCGTTAAGGTGGATGGAAGTGTGCAGCCCTGTCCTTTTATTAATAATATCGCACTGGGGAATATAAAAAATAATTCCATCTGGTGGATATTCAGGAAACGATTCAGGAATAAGGACCTTGTCGAATTTAAATCCACCCCGCCTGAGTGCACAGACTGCGCCCTGGAGTCGGTATGCGGTGGAGGCTGCAAGGTGGGCAATGATAAACAGTTTGGACATTATAATTGCAGGGATATGAAGGGAAAGGATAAGATCATGGAGGATATACCAACATTTTTCTGATGTTCCGATTTAATCTCAAATGAGAAAAAGACAAGTATAAGTTATGAGAATTTTCAGGTTTGAAAAATGGTTTGTTGATGTTCTGACAGCTGAAGGTGATTATGTTATTATATTCCATACCCTGACAGAGGTCTTTGGGAAAAAGCTGTGTTTTGTGGAGGTGAATATCGGAAGGTTTGAAGAATCCGGGGATTCGAAAGGATATCATTTTAATCAGAAATTGAAATTGTTAAAGCGGGAGAAGCATACAGTATCTACCCGGGAGGGAGATATTTTATTGGAGGCGGGATTGGGAAGCATGAAACTTTCCTTGCGGGATATCGATCTGGATCTGGTTCTGAGTCCGGTCCACCATTCGGGTTTTGATCTTCCCGGGATGCGAATCCCGGAAACGGGCCATAGGGCACTAAACTGGAAGCCGCTGTTCATTAAAACAATGGTGTCAGGAAAGCTCCGACTGAAGGGAGATGATCAACAGGTAATGGGGAATGGGTATGTTGATTATCTAATTTCAACACTTTCGCCTTTTAAAGTACCGGTTCGTCAGCTTTACTGGGGCCGGCTGCACAGCAAAGACTGTGATCTTACCTACTCATACGCAATGGATAAGAATGGTGAGCTTGTCGGATCTCAGATGATCCTGCAGGTAGGGGGGAATCGGATCCAGCTGGATAAGGTGGAAATACAACCGGCTGACTGGAAAAAGTTTGATCCGCCGGGTATTTCATGTCCCCAGACATATACTCTTGAAGCTTATGATGAGGCATGCCGGGTGAAAATGAATGTCATACATACAAAACCAGCGATCATATCTGAATTTGTTAAAAATACCGGTGAGCTGGGGTTCCTTAGATTGGCATTGCTGAAAAAGATCTCCAAAAATCCAAGGGGGATTAAATTCTTTTCTGTTGCGAGCCTGGACTTAACAATTGATGGCCGTACTGAGAAATTAGATAATATGTTAATGATAGATGAGTACGTCAAATTCACATAAATAACCAATGAGTCGACGCGTTTTTCTGGCAACCGGAGGTATAGTTCTTGGTGTACTTGCTGCAGGATCAGGTGGAGTAGGGTATATGCTTCATAAACTAAACCGGATAGGGAGAAGGTCGAACGATTTCCCGACCACCGAAGATATGCTCTCAAGGAGCGCACTTTTCAGGTCCTACCCTGATCTGGCCCGGCACATACCCTGGATCAGCCTTGGAGATATTCCTACACCGGTTGAAGAGCTGGGATCGGCAGTGGGAATGACTAAGGGAAAGCTCTGGGTAAAACGGGATGACCTGACTTCCCCCGTTTACGGAGGTAATAAGGTAAGGAAACTGGAGTATTTACTCGCTGATGCGGCTCTTCGGGGGCGAAAAAGTCTTATTACGATTGGGGGACTCGGATCCAATCATGCTCTTGCTACCGCAGTTCACGGCTACCAGAAGGGATTTGAAGTCCACCTCTGCCTCTTCGACCAGCCTTTCAGCAAATATGTCCGCCGCAACCTTGCAGGATTTCTTGCAGCAGGAGCGAAGATCCATTATTGCTATAACTTAAAAGAAGCTTATAAGTACGCAAGGAAACTTTTCAAAGATTTGCAGAAGCAGGACAAATCTCCTTATTTTATTTTGTCAGGTGGTACCTGTGGATTGAGTAATGTGGGACATGTGAATGCGGCTATGGAGGTGGCTCGCCAGGTAAAGGATGGTTTATTACCTGCCCCGGAAAAGTTATTTGTAGCGGCCGGTACATGCGGCACCATCTCCGGCCTGATTGCCGGATTAAAGATTGCAGGAATGTCAACCAGGGTAGTAGGAGTGAAGGTGGTTGATTCCTTCCCGGCATATCCATATATCATACGATATTACGCACAGAAAGTGGCCGACTACCTGAGGAAATCTGATCGCAACATTCCCAAAGTAAAAATTGAAAAGTCAGATTTTGAGTTGCTCACCGAATATTTAGGAGGAGGATATGGAGTAATAACAGATGAGGGTAAAAGCGCAGTAAACCGGGTTTCTGAAAAAATCAGCCTTGAGACAACATATACAGGGAAAACCCTTGCCGCATGCCTAGACTATTGTGAAAAAACATCGGCGGAAGAAAAGATATTATTCTGGAATTCCTATAATTCAGCGGAATTCGAACAGTCTCTGAACTATGATGGTCTTCCTGAAGAAATTATACAAAAACTCTCACTTTGACATTTTCAAAAAACCGACTATATTTGCGCACCGATAATCACACCCACACGTATAATTTTCGGCGAGATAGCTCAGATGGTTAGAGCGCATGATTCATAATCATGAGGTCCGGGGTTCAATTCCCCGTCTCGCTACTCAACAATGACATGGGATTGAAAAGTTTTCAATCCCTTTTTTTATGACCCGAAAATGAGTGGAGCCAGATTTTTCAAAGTAATAATCTGTTTTTTATGCTTCAATTTATCCTTTCTAGTATCTATCTTTCTATACTATATCTTGACCTGAATGCCCAGTAGACGCCGCTGTTTCACTACATTACATCGAATCGAAATACTTGTATTATAATTGACAAATTCAAAGACTAAATAAAGACCTTAATGGTCGATTCAACTGAGTAGATTATCCAGATTTCTATCGGGATGAAGTTCGAGCCGAGGAGGTACTAATTCCAACGAGTTCTAGAGACACGAAGTGTCGAAAAATCTTACGATGCCAACTGAGTTTCAGACGAAACAAGGATTTAATGTATCGTTTGATTCTCGTTATTAACTTATACAAAAAAATCGGGGTATTAAACTTTAGCTGTTATCTTTGGCGAAATCATAAATTTAATTTGCTAATGCAAGTTACCGTAAACAGAAAGGATTTAAAATTCCTCCCGGATTCCAGTAGGATAATTGCACGTTTTCATTACACGGGTGAAGAAAGGGCTTTAAATATCATACGTTCTGTACGAAATATGTCTGACAAAAAGACATCTACAGCGTTAAAACAGGTACTTCGGGATTATTCAATGCGTCACAGGAATATTTCAAAAAATTTTGAAAAGCATTTTAATAACATCGCCCATTTGTTTGCCCAGTTAAACGTTGATCCGGAATTGCTTGATTTATCCCAAAAATTACTTATTGGTTCCTATTTTACGATGGAATATTCGATTGAATCATCAGCTTTTTTTAATCCTTCCATTGTGGAACATCCAGATCAGTCCGAAACTGGCACAGATGAAAAAAGAGTAATCATAAGTTTCAGGGCAACAGGGGAGGGGCATATTTCATCAATAGTTTTCCGAACAGGCATTCTTGATCAGGATAACAATCTTTCAATTAGACCTGTAGGTAAGATGCTGGAGGAGGCTGAACATATCCGGCGACATCAATACGATAAGGAATCATTCAGGTCCAAGCTGGATGAAATGAAGGATTTTCAGGGTATTATTCCATCTGGTTTAATACTGGATAAGCTAAATGATAAATTTACATATGGCGAGCTCTATAGATGCATTGAAGAAGATAGAAAGACAATAAAACTTCCTGCCTTTCAAGAGATGTTTTTTAATCAGATTTTGTGGCTTGCTTCATCGCATTACGAACTTGAATTTTCGTTAGACACCAACATATCCGAAAGGGTTATTTTCCCTGTCGCTGCAAACGAAAATAGTGGTATTGAAGATGCCCGTTTTGTGAAATTTAAAGATAATAGCGATGATGTGATATATTATGCTACCTATACAGCTTTTGACGGCACCACGATATTGCCAAAGCTGCTGGAAACCAGGGATTTTTATCATTTCAAGATATTGCCACTTCATGGGGAAATTGCGCAGAACAAAGGAATGGCCCTGTTTCCAAGAAAAATTAATGGGAGATATGCTATGCTTGGCCGCTTGGATGGGGTTAATAACTACATCGCCTATTCTGATCAAATTACTATTTGGCGTGAAGCAAAATTGTTACAACAACCTAAATTTCCCTGGGAATTCATCCAAATAGGGAATTGCGGGTCGCCCATAGAAACCAGTGAAGGGTGGTTGATACTAACACATGGGGTAGGTCCGATGCGGGAATATGTAATAGGGGCATCTCTGTTCGATCTTCATAACCCGGAGAAAGAAATAGGAAGATTAAAATCACCTTTATTGATGCCCAATGCGGAAGAAAGAGAAGGATATGTACCCAATGTGGTTTATTCCTGCGGATCTATAATTCATAATAATGATTTGATCATACCCTATGCAGTGTCCGATTACGCATCAACTTATGCTACTGTAAATTTAAAAGAACTATTGAGTGAATTGAAAAACTCAAAATAGAATCTGCTGATAGACCTGCAGATATCCTTCTATCATTTTCTGACGGCTGAATCTTGAATTTGCCCATTCCCTGCAATATTTTCGATCAATCAATTTAATATTTTTTACTGCCTCCACCGCTTCTTCAATAGTGTTCACCAGGAAACCGGTCCTCCCATCATGAATTAATTCAGACATTGCACCCCTGTTAAAGGCAATAACGGGTGTTCCACAAAACATGGCTTCAGCCACACTGAGGCCAAAAGGTTCCTCAAAACTAATCGGATGTAAAAGGGCAAACGCTCCACCCAAAAGCTTATTCCTTTCATCTGGTCCTGAATTACCAATATAAACGATATCGTTATCATCGATAGATGGTTTAACCTTCAGGTCAAAGTACTCCTGATCCTGAATTAATCCGGAAATGATGAGTTTTCTTTTTGATTGTTTAGCAATTTGTATGGACTCATAGACCCCTTTCTCCGGATGAATGCGGCCAAAAAAAAGAAGATATTCACTTGATTCATGACTGAATATAAATTCGTCGGCATTAATGCCATTGTATACGGTTGCAATATAATCAAGTTCGGGACTGCGGTCGGAATTACTGATGGAAACATAATTACCGGTGCTGCTGTATTTTTTATAGACCGGGAGAATTTTTGGAGAAGAAAAACCATGAATAGTGGTTACCATGGGTGTTTTGATTAATCGGGAATAACTTAGAGGTAGAAAATCAAAATTATTATGAATCAAATCAAACTGATCTGCATCCTCCATCAGACAGCTGATGTGAAGACACTCTGCAACTTTGGCATCGACATTCGAATCTTCGGCATACGGTTGCTTACAAACAGATACTAATTTGCCTTTTGTAAAAGAATCGCCTGTGGCAAATAATGTGACATCAAGGCCCTGTTCAACCATTCCCTCGGCAATATTGGATGCTACCTGTTCCCATGGGCCATATTTCCGGGGAGGTGTTCGCCAGGCAACAGGTGAGAGTATTGCGATTTTCATGGTTTATATATTTGCATAAAGCCTATTGATATTCTGAATTTAGTTGGACAATCCTAAAAATTGAGATCCGGAATCTTTATATTGGTTTTCGGGGTTTGTTTAAACAATGATCAACAAGGTCTTCCAGATTTGCTGTGCCCATACACATCACTTTGTCGGCCCCGCCCCAATAAATTTTAACGCTCCCATCGTCTTCCGGAACGGCACCACAGGTAAACACCACATTATGAACATAGCCTGTAATTTCATAAACTTCTTCGGGTTGTAAAATCCATTCATCGCCCACCGCAATCATTTTTGAAGGATCTTCCAAATCGTGCAACGCAACTCCTAATCTATAAACACTTCCATCCATAGTTGGAAATACACCATGATAGATGCTTAACCAAGCTCTGGATGTTTTAATGGGGGGAGCTCCGGGTCCAATTTTCATCTCATCCCAATGGTATTGTAATGGATTCATAATTAATTTCGATTCGCCCCAGTACTTTAAATCTGGAGAATAAGATATCCAAATCGACCAGGGAGATATTTCACTATGAGGACGATCGAGCCTGGCATATAAACCTCCAAATTTTTCAGGGAAGATTACCACATTCCGATAGTCGGATTCGGTAATAAGGGAGATTCTTTCAATAGACTTAAAATCTTTTGTTTTTGCCAGTCCTATACGCACGCCATGCCTTGAATAGGCACTGTAGGTAATGAGATATTCACCGTCTATGAAAGTAATTCTTGGATCTTCTACTCCATAGGCTTCGTATTCCTTAAAAACCCCCTCGGTAGAGGGAATCATAAAAGGTTTCTCATTCACTTTAAAGTTGTATCCATCATTACTCACTGCTATCCCAAGTATACTTCTCCCATTAAGTTTATGTGAGCGGAATACCATGATATATTTCCCCTCGTACTTTACTACAGCTGCATTATGCACCGTAGCAACCGGATAGGGCACGTCATCCTTTGTAAGGATTGGGTTGTGCTGGTATCTTTTGATTAACATCGCTGCGATTAAACTATGGTTTTAATGCTACTTTTTTCATCTGACACATGAATCTCTGCATATGCCTGCAATGCGGTTAAATGAGAGATTAAATATGCCAGTGAACTTTCGGCACCCTGGTTGCGGTTCACACCATAACTTTCAAATCCATCACAGCATCCTTTGGTCTCAAAATCATACAGGCTCATCCTAATATCATTTTCACCCAGGAACCATAAATATGAGGTATACAATTTATTGATATACTCTTTATCCTTTGTTAATTGAAAGGCTTGATGATACATTAATACCATGGCCATGGCATCTATGGGTTGCTGGGCAAAAACAGAACGTTCCCCCTCTTTTCTAAACCATTTCTCATTTCCAATGATCGATAAGTAGTTTTCATTAAGTGTATGTTTCGTCAGAAAGTCCATAGATTCAAGTGCCGTTCTTTCTATTTTATCATCATTCAATATTTCGGCTGAATGCAAAAGAGCTAATGGCAAGATACCATTATCATAGGCTAATAGTGATTCGAACCATTTCCAATCAGGGGATTCATTTTCCTCATAATGTTTAATTAAGATGTAGGCCAGATTTCTTAACCTTTCAGTCATTGAGTCGTCAAAGGGGTTGCTTTTCAGGTAATGGCTAATTCCCAATATGGTATTGGCGATGCTCCTTATTGACTTCAATTTTTCAAAATTGGGTGAAGCATTGAAAAATATCTGTTTGCCAGTCTGGTAATAGGCATCGTTGGGAGCATTATTCAACAAGTATCCCAATGCCCATATGGTCCGGCCAAAAGAATCCTCAGAACCAACCTCATCCAGGAAGTTTCTGTTAAAACTCATGAAATTCCTGAAAGTACCATCAGCATTCTGCATGAAATGAATATAGCTTAAATAGATGGGTAATAACTCAAGGGCCCGATTATCTTTCATTTGCCTGTATGCCATTAACACCATGAGCAAGGCCCTGGCATTGTCATCCAGACAATAGCCTTCTTTTAAATTTGGAATACCATAGTTTGCATGCTGGAGAATGCCCGTATCATCTGTCAAACGATTGATATGCGCTAGAGAAAAAAGTGGCATGGCAAGAAGATCCAGTTCAGTATCATTAGTTACAATTACACTCTGATCTTCCTTTAGAGTATCCAAAACAACCGCCATATACTTCTCTCCTGTTTTCGGCCAGGTGATTTTCCGACCATAGTCGAACGCTTTTCTTTTAAGCTCATTAAGCATCTCAGGTTTATCCAGAAGTTCTGTTAAAGTGGAAGTCAACCCCCTTGAATCATTAAAGTCAATGAGCCTTCCCCTTCCTTCTGCCAACAATTCTGAGGCATGCCAATACGGTGTTGAAATAATGGCCGAACCAACCCCAATAGCATACGAAAGTGTTCCACTGGTAATTTGGGCTTCGTTCAAATATGGAGTTATGTAAATATCAGAAGCACACAAGTATTTGAACAAATCCTGTTCATCAATAAATTTATTAAGAAAGATAACATGGTCTTCTAGATGAAGACTTGTGACTAAACGCCTTAAGAAAATACGATATTCTTCACCAGAATGTCGCAGTACATTGGGGTGGGTTTTGCCTAAAACGATATAAATAACATCAGGGTGTTTTTTAACAACTTCAGGCAGTGCTTTTATTACTGTTTCAATTCCTTTGCTGCGTCCGATAAAACCAAAAGTAAGCAACACCTTCTTATTGTCAAGTTTGAACTCCTTTTTCGATTTTTCCTGGTCGAAAAAAATATCTGGTACGCCATGATCAATAAAAACAATTTTTTCTTTCGGTACATTATAAATATTAACCAGGAACTCAATGGCTTTATGGCTCATCACCACTATTATATTTGCCATTTTACAAATTTCCTGTAAAACAGCTTTTTCATTATACGAGGGGCTTTTAAGAATGGTATGTAAGGTTACAATAAGAGGAACTTTCAATCTATGAAGTAAAGGAAGGATTTGCACCCCGTTTTGACCGCCAAAAATACCAAATTCATGCTCCAGGATACAGATGTCAGCGCCGCTTAGATTAATGAACTTTACAGCCTTTAAATAATCTTCCTGATGGTCTTGCCTGATGATAACCTTTACTTCATCAGGGTATTCATAAGTAAGACCGTTGTCGTTTATGGCAATGACAAAACCCTCATGCCCATGCTCCCTCTTTTCACTGTTCGCTAATATTGAGTTGAACAGGTTATTTGTAAATATACCGATGCCGCATTCCCGGGGTGGGTAAGTACCAATAAAAGCTAATTTCATTCTTGTGCTTATTTTCATGAATACAACATCACATTCAAATAAAAAGTGAATCCCTTATCAAACTGCTCCAATTGTTCCGGCAGGAGATTCTTAACTATTTCTGCTTTCCCAATATTTACAAAACAATAATGCAGTCCAAGTTTATCCAGCTCGGACCTCACTACCTTCTGACAGAAGATATATAACATATTTTTTAAAATATAGTTTCCATAAACTTTTATGGTTTTTCGGACTACTAATATATCAGTATTAAAGTTATGAATTTACAGAAATCTTAAAGTGGATATTTCGGGTAAACTGTACAGTACCAATTGGGATTGATTTATGTTTTCAAACTTAGTTAATTTTTTCTTTCTCAGTGTTTCTCCTTCTAATTCAAAACGATGGACATTTACTGCCAATCTGTCCATTATGGCATCGGCAGCGCATGCCAGATAAGATTTCCCTGTTTACTGGAAGATTACAGAGTGTTTTACACCTCCGTTCCCCGATTCATCACACAAATACGAGAGAGTAGGTCCCAGCAAGAAAATAGGAGTTGATGAAGTCATTTCTGATATAAAGGAAAAAAGGGAATTTTCCGAATTAACCCTGGTAAGTGAAATTTCACGATATCTTAATAAGTCTCCAATTTATATTAAACAAATACTGAAAAGTACGAAGGAAGGTATCAAGGAAATATTATCACAAATAAACGAATATAATACTATAATATATCCTGATAAATTGCACGCTGTTCTACATAATGTCAGTGTCAGATTTCAGTGTCGGAAAATGAAGCAAATGTGGCTAAATGCAATTTAAAACCTCCCGAAAATCAGGGTTTCTGGCAATTACCTCAATTTTCATAATCATGAGGTCCGGGGTTCAATTTCCCGTCTCACTACTCTGATAATCAATAAAATAGCCACTTTCGATGAGGGGCTATTTTACTGTCTCATCCGGAATATCTGCAACAGATATTCCTTCAGTTCCCTCTTGAACAATGATGGCAAGAAAATCTGCAAATTCTGATATTTCCAGTTCAACACTTGCTTTTTCGAGGGCATCCATGTATCTGTCCCGGTGATCCATTGAAATAACTGTCCATGGATAACCTCCGGATGCCAGCATTACATTCATCAGAAACCTGCCTATTCTGCCATTACCATCCATGTAAGGATGCAGATATACAAAAATGAAATGTCCCAGTACCGCACGAACAGACGATTCTTGTTCCTCCCGTAATAATTCAAACAATACAGGCATTGCATCTCGTAATGCTTCAGGACTTGGAGGAGTATGCTTTGATCCATTGATAAATACCGGACCATTTCTATATCCGGCAAGATCAGATGGTTTTAAAATGCCTGCAGAAACACTAGGAGAGAATAATTCCCTGTACCATTTTCCATGATCACATTCAGCAATATTTCCTGAATCATTCCCCTTTAGGATCTCCTTTATACTGACTTTTACTGATTGAAAAGCCTGCCAATATCCTCTGGCTGCCATGGCATCTATCTTATGCGTGTCTTCCATATTATTTTTAGGATCCCACTTGCCACTATGTACTTTTTCAATCAAACCTGATGTTATTTGGTAACCTTCAATTGATAAGGAGTGATAAGCATCTGATTTATATACATCATCAACTTTTTCTAGATATTTATCAGTATTACCAGGTATACCAGGAGGGGCTGGAAATCTTTTAATTACATAGGGCCTCATCTGGTGCCACATCAATTTGATTCTATTTGCAGAGGGGGAGCCAGAATGGACATTCAATACTGCAGATGATTTGTCACTGAATGGGTCAAGTTCCCTGGCATCATAATCTGCACTTCTCATAACTGATATTATCTCTGCAGCGATGCGATCACGGCCTATGTTACGAAACGATCCTGCCAATCGTCCTGCAATTACACTATGACCTCCATTAAGTAGTAAGGCAAGAACTTCCGATGAATCTTTAACCATGGCCAGTGCTGTTCTGGCATCATTTGGATACTGACTGAAGAAGCCTGGTGAACTTGCTATCAATGCTGAGGCCAACGGAAATAATAACAATCCATCCTTTTCTTCAATCTCATCTTTAGTGGGCATAGACGATCTAAGATCGAAAAAAGATGTATCATGAATAAGGTTTATTTTGTTATTTCCTGCCTTGGGCGAACGGACGAGTAATTGTTTGGGTACTGTATAATTCCCGCTGTGGATTAATAATGATTGTTCAGGTGACAGACACCATTCATCTCCAAATCGTTCATTAAAATAAACAGAAACAAAATGCCAGAATGATGTATACCATGAAGTACTATTACCTTGCACCAAGTCAGGTCTTACTGAAATATACCAACCTTTGATTACTTCAATAAGAAAGCCCTTAGATACAAGCCTATCCTTATGAGTACGGGATATCTCCCGTGACTTAATAACTGCAATCCCATTTTCATCTTGAAATGATTTTAAAACTTCAAGTGATTCTGCCAATTTTTCTGAAGGTGTCGCCATAATTAATTCAATTTAAACAAATCGTGCCATTATTAGTATATTCAGACGTATTATAATTAGTATATTAGGCAGTACAAATATTAGTTATAATAGCCGTATGAATATTAGTATATTATGCAAATATACTTAATTCCAATTAATTGCACACATGATTATCCAGAATTATATTTGTCTACATCCATTCGTTTAATAACATGGTCAGGTGTAAGATTTTGGTGTAGATGTAAGATTACTAAAATGTAAATAGCAGGTAATCAGTATGTAAAAATCAGGGAACGATGATTCATAATCATGAGGTCCGGGGTTCAAATCTCCGTCTCGCTACAAACCCTGGTAAATGATTTTGCTGGGGTTTTGTCATTAAAGGGTATGTAATATTACATGGAACCAGAATTTATTAGCCATATCATTTTTAATATCAGGGGTAATAGAATTATTCTTGATTTTCACCTGGCAGAACTCTACAAAGTGTCTACAAAGGCACTCAAACAGGCTGTTAGAAGAAATATTGAACGATTCTCAGAAGATTTAATGTTTGAATTAACCAGGGATGAGGTTAAATCACTGAGTAAAAATCAAAGGTCACAATCTGTGACCTTTGACTGGCCTACAATTACTTACACTCCATTTGCATAAACTGAACAGGGTGTCACAATGCTCTTTTCAGTGCTAAGGTCTACAAGGGCAATTACCATTAATGTTGAGATTATGAGGTCATTTGTAAAATACCGTGTAATGCTCAGTGAACACGAGGATTTAAGAATCCAATTAAAGGAATTGGACAATAAGATTAATGCAGTATTCAAGTTTCTGCTTAAAAAGATTGATTCACTTCATCAATATAAGATTCCAAACAAACCAAGAAAGAAGATAGGATATAAATAATGGGTAATTGGAAGTTCTTGTCGCTGAATGAATTATTATGGAGTCTAATAATGTGGCAAAATGCTGCAAAATGTATGTGCCCAAATCTGTAACTGGTATTTTGTTTTGAGAAACGTGTCTTGATACACAACTACATGCTGAGTTTCACAAAACAGATTTATCATTTCACTGATTCCTGTAATAATTCAACTGACTACACCTTCCTCTTCGAGATGAATTATATGTGCCATATCATTCAGGATCCAGGAAAGCATCGGATAATTCTGGGTGTTCCAAAATTCTGAATTAATGATTAAATTGCATATTCACCAAATGATACCATGATGAAAAATTCATTATTTAGCATCATTACCCTATTGTTTCTTGGATCAGCTATTTATTGACAGGGAATCTACGAAGATGAATTGGTACAACTTCAGGCTAAACACGCAATGGATAAAAGAGCTGTTGTGGCTAATTTCATAGAACTCAAAGACACAGCTGCGGATGTATTCTGGTCCATGTATGAAGAATACGAACAAACAAGGTTACAGATGGGAAGGAACGCAATGGAGTTCCTGCATATTTATACCCTTACCTACATGGATATGGATGATGAGGAAACCGATGAGATCATGAAACAAATGATTGGCAGCAGGAAAGCTAACCATAAATTGATCGATAAATATTATAAAAAGGTGAGGACCCAATCGGGTGCCAGGGCAGCCGCCCAGTTTTATCAACTGGAATACTATTTCCTGAACCTGGCAAGGATCACTATCATGAATTATATGCCGTTTTTCGGTGAAGAAGAGTCTCCCACATCTTTATTGATACTCGAGCCATAGAATCCGCTCAGATATTATTATGTTACTCGATTTTTCAGCACGATGCTATGCAGATAAATATGAATATCCAGAAGAATCAATTAAGGTATTTGACATTTTTATTGCTCTTTCTCGCGGTTTGTGTAAGCGGCTGTCAAAATTCCGATAATTCCGGCTCGGTTCAAAACACGCCAAATATTCTCCTGGTTATATCGGATGATCAATCATGGTTGCACACAGGTATTGCAGGTGATAAAGTAATTAAAACTCCTGCTTTTGACCGAATAGCAAGGGAGGGTGTAATGTTTAATAATGCTTTTGCCGCATGTCCATCCTGCACTGCATCAAGAACTGCAATTCTTAGTGGACAGGAAATATGGAGAACCAATGAAGCAGGCCTTTTGATGGGAGCAATGCCGAAGGATCTCAAACTGTTTACGCATATCCTGGATGATAACGGATATCATGTTGGGTACACCGGAAAGGGCTGGGCACCTGGTAATTGGGAATACCTCGGCCTTGACAGGGAACCACTTATTAAAGAGTATAACAGTCGTTTGGAGAAGGAAATTGCAAATGGGATAGACAGGCGAAACTATGCAGCAAACTTCAAAGATTTTTTATTAGACAAGCCCAAGGAAGATCCATTTTTCTTTTGGTTTGGTTCTACAGAGCCACATCGCGAATATCAATATGGAGTTGGTGAAAATGAAGCAAACCTCAAATCTGCAGAGGTTGAAGTACCTCCGTTCTGGCCGGACAATAAAATCATCCGGCAGGATATCCTGGATTATTACTATGAAATTATGTGGTATGATTCCCATCTGGCCGGTATGATTTATTTACTGGAACAATCCGGAAAATTGGAGAACACAATTGTTATCGTTACCTCAGATAACGGAATGCCATTTCCACGAGCAAAGGTTAACCTTTATGATTGGGGAACACGTATGCCTTTGGCAATCCGCTGGGGAGATCAGATCAACGCTGGCAGAAGGATCGATGATTTGGTAAGTCTTACAGATCTGGCACCAACAATTCTTGAAGCTATTGGTTTGGAGGTCCCCTTGGAAATGACCGGAACCAGTCTTCTTCCTATTTTGACATCAGAAAATCAAGGTATTGTTGAACCATCACGGGATAGAGTATTTACCGGATTGGAGCGACATACGTATTGCAGGCCCGAAGGGGCGACATATCCTTCAAGGGCAATCCGAACCCATAAGTATCTTTACATCAGAAATTTTGAGCCTGACAGATGGCCAACGGGCGGGCCTGAATTTATTTCTTCCAATAAAACCATCCATGGTGATGTAGATGCTTGTCCCACTAAAGCCTACATCGTTGAAAACCAGGAAACAATGCCGAAATACTATCAACTTAATTTTGGAAAGAGGCCGGCAGAAGAGTTATATGACATTTCTAATGACCAATGGCAGATGATTAATCTTGCTGACGATCCTGATTATTTTAATGTAAAGAAAGATCTCTCCGGAAAACTTGTTGAATACCTGAGGAAAACTGAAGATCCGAGAATTGAAGGCAAGGATCCATGGAAAGACTATATTTACCACCAGGTGGACGGTTTTGGGTCTACATACAACAAATCGTTACCGGAACATGAAAGAGCAAGAGCAAAACTTCGTCCAAGTAATCATCCTGATTTAGAAATTTCAGACATAACCTCGAATTAATACATGGTATGCGGATCAACAGAAGCATTTTGAAATACTACGCAACAGGTACCAGGCTTACCGGGGGGTGTTCTCATCCTGCTTGAGTATTTGTTGATTGGGGATTGTAGTCCTTCAGCATAAAGTGAACTGATTTAGAGATAAGGTTAGTAGTGTTTATCGTCAGCAATGCCCGGAGCACAAATAAATGATATGGAATGGAGCCTAATTTCAGAGTCTGATAATGTGGCAAAATGCTGCAAAATGCATATACTCAAATCTGTAAAGTATTGATAATAAGATATTAAACTAATGATTCATAATCATGAGGTCCGGGATTCAATTCCCCGTCTCGCTACCTTATTTTTCAATAATATAATCACTTCAAGAGTGGCTATTTTGCTTTAGTGTAGGAAATTGATTGATATTATTTTAATATTGACAAATTATTCACCAATTCATTAGTTACATGAAAAAATACTTAGCAATGTTGATGTTGGTTTTATTATCAGCATCCATCATCTCGATGACACTACCCTTACAGGGAAGTGGGGATCCTTGGGAAGTTCCAGCGAAATTCAAAAACATGAAAAATCCAACAAATGTTGATGCTGAAACACTTAAATTAGGAAAAATGATATACTCGAAGAATTGCGCATCCTGTCATGGCAAAATAGGTAAAGGTGACGGCACTAAAGCTCGCGGACTTGACACCTTTCCTGGCGATTTTACAGCTGAAGCTTTCAATGTCCAGACAGATGGAGAGAAATTTTATAAATCCAAGTTTGGACGGGGTGATATGCCCAAGTTCGAAAACAAGATAGCCGACGAAGACATCTGGAATATGGTAAGTTTCATGAACACATTTAAGGAGTAGCTGTCAATTTTCACAGCATCGTTTCAAATTTTTTCAGTGTCTGGATCTCACAGCCGAAACATCCCGGATCAGAAAATCCAAGGTCATCGGCCATGATGATGATGATATTTGGACGCTCTGTTGATGAGGGTTTTTCTGCAGGCTTGCAGCCACTGAATGTGATGGTTGCCAAAATGATAAAAGCGAGCATACTGAAAGGGTTCATATGATTAGAGTTTTGATTGATTCACCATTTCAGACCTAAAATGGCTATTTTTTCACCGGGGCAACAGAACCTTTTTAAGTTGCTTTATCTTTTTTCCTGTATTTCAGAAAAAGATTAAGAAAAGCAATTGGTAACGATCATGCAGGCTTTCCAATGAAGGCCGAAGTGCTGGAAATCCTGGAAGACCTGGGATGCGAAGTGATTGACCATGGAAGTTTTGATGAGAATCCTGTTGATTTTCCGGATATTTCAAGGAAAGTTTGTAGTTCTGTTCGTTCGGGTGAAGCAGAACGAGGCATTATGGTCTGCGGTACAGGTGTGGGAGCTTCCATTGCTGCAAATAAATTTCCCGGTATAAGGGCTTCTACTATTCATGATGTGCATTGTGCTCATCAGGGAGTCGAACACGATGATATGAATGTGTTGACTATGGGGGCAAAAATTATTGGTCCCTGGTTGGCCAGAGATATAATCAAAGCATATATTGAAGCAGAGTTCAGTACCCATGAAGATTTTCGGCGAAGGGTTGGTAAACTTCGTGTCCTGGAACTTGAGGCTGCAAAGGAATTAAGGGAGGAGATTAAATAACCACACCAGAGGGTAAATGTCATGAAGTATTTCTTTGTCTCCCTGCTATTTGTTTTAACAGTTCAATGTACTGCACCCGGAAAAAAGGATCGCGTGGTGCATCATCAGAAGAAAAATCTTCTGTTTATAATGACCGATCAGCAACGCTACGATGCATTGAGTATAGCCGGGAATACAGTGCTTAAAACCCCTAACCTTGACCGCCTGGCAAAACATGGCACTTATTTTGAAAATGCCTATACTCCCTGTGCTGTATGTACACCTGCGCGCTCTTCTATTCTTACGGGGCATACCGTGGAAAATACAGGTATGAATACCAATAAAAAGGCCTACTATTACGAAGAAGAAGGGTTGATGACAATGCCAACCTTTGATGAGATCCTGACGGATCATGGCTATCATTGCGAGTATTATGGCAAATGGCACAGTCAGATATTGCACACTACTGTGTATAAGAATCCAAAACAGGCCTCGGTAAAAGGCCAGTCCGTGTTTGCTCATGGGGGACAGAGGTTTGTTCATCTTGATTACCTTGAGAAGTATGTTCCCATAAGAAAACTTAAGCCAGGAGAATTGTATGATACTATGACCGAACGACCGTACAAGACGGATTCGCTTGATAAACATCACAGCATGACTGATGCTGAATTACAAGCAAGTGGCGAGAAATTTCCTCAAAGCGATATGCATGGGGCTTTACAAATTCC
This sequence comes from Bacteroides sp., assembly GCA_011053095.1. Lineage (GTDB taxonomy): Bacteria > Bacteroidota > Bacteroidia > Bacteroidales > SM23-62 > SM23-62. The sequence goes on along the minus strand of DRHS01000051.1, from coordinate 7,751 downwards.
GAAAGAGCATACGCTGACCGCATTCCAGGCAAAGGAGACCATCGAAGCCATTGAACGCTTAAAGGACACAGCATTCAGCATTACATGTTCTTTTCATTTTCCTCATGCTCCCATGCTTCCTCCCGAACCCTATTACAGCATGTACCCTGCAGAAGAGATGGTGTCACCGGTCAGTATTTTCGATGACATGGTAAATTCACCTTACAGGGGAGCCAATAATAGGTTTGATAATCCTGAGTATTCCGATCCTGAACAGATTAAATATATGATCTCTAACTATTATGGCCTCGTGAAGGAAATTGATGACTGGGTTGGAAGGATATTGGATAAACTGGATGAACATGGCCTGGCTGAAAATACCCTGGTGATTTTTACAAGTGACCACGGAGAAATGCTTGGAGCACACGGGATGCGCGGAAAGAGTATCTTTTATGAGGAGTCGGCACATATTCCTTTAATGATGCGTTTGCCAGGTGAGATTGATGAAAACAGTGTGGTGGACGGATACATTTCGCTGGTCGATTTATTCCCCACCATATTGGATTATTTAAATATCAGCGAACATCCTTCGGACGGTAAAAGTTTGCGCGGTTTGATTGAAGGAACAGATAAAGAGCATGGCAAATACGTGGTTACAGAGTGGAATACCAGAGGTGATGTGACGCCAAATTATTTGATTGTGAAAGATGGCTGGAAATTAATGATTCCATATACAAAAACCTCAACAGTAGTAAATGCCTTGTATAATCTGAATAAGGACCCGCATGAACTGTATAACCTATTGGGGAACAATCCCGAAAGGGCAAACTATGTTGAAAAGGCAGAAGAACTCAGGGCATGCCTTTTAGAATGGTTGAAAAGGAATGGTTCCAGGCACTACAATGGCGTGAAGGAAAGACAACTAAATTGAAGAAACAGACTATAATTTTGACCATAAATATTTTACACAAAAACAGGTAGATATGTTGCACAAAAAATTAATAAAAAGAGCATTTATTCTCATTGCCATCTTTGGCACGGCATTTTCAGCTTTTGCGCAGAAAAATACGCAAAAGCCTAATATCGTATTTATACTGGCGGATGACTTTGGATACAGCAGTCTGAATTCTTACGGCGCCGATAAGAACCTGGTCCGCACGCCCCATATTGACCGGATTGCAGATAATGGTATGCGCTTTACAAATGCCAGTACTCCGGCCTCCATCTGTACCCCCACACGATATGGATTTATAACCGGGCGATACTCCTGGAGATCCAGCCTGAAGTACGGAGTAACAAATCCCCTGGGAGACCTGCTTCCGGATACTGAAAGGACCACTGTGGCGGATTGGTTAAAGGATAGAGGGTATCATACCGCGGCCATTGGTAAATGGCATTTAGGTTATGGTCAAGGTGTTAATGAAGATCCGTCGGTATACACAAAAAACTTATCTCCGGGCCCGCTTGACCTTGGTTTTGATTACCATTTTGGAGTACCCCAGAATCATGATGATATGCTCGGTGTGTATATTGAAAATGATCATATCTATGGAATCAGATCTGATCGCGTACAGCCCTATTCCAGGTCTTACTATGGGCAACGGTATATTGGCTACGATGCACCCCAGAGAATTAACGAGGAGGTGATGGAGGTATTGACGGAAAAATCGGTCGAATGGCTAAAGCAGCAAAGCAGTGAAGATCCTTTCTTCCTCTATTTTGCTTCCATAGCCGTTCATCATCCCAGCACTCCCTCGGCCCATATGCGCGGAATGAGTGATTGTGGACCCTACGGCGATTTCATCCAGGACATGGATATGAGTGTGGGTAAGATCATTGAAACCCTGGAGTACATGAATTTAATGGAAAATACCATTATTATTTTTTCCAGCGATAACGGAGGAGATATTCCGGGACCTCACAGGCCACAGGCACCTGAACGCCTGGCACAGGAATATGGTTTGAAAATAAACGGGGACCTGCGAGGTGATAAGCATACCATTTACCAGGGAGGATGCAATGTTCCGTTTATTGTATCCTGGCCTGGTATGGTTGAGGAAGGGTCGGTTTCTGATGATATGGTCAATCTTCTGGACATATTTGCCACCGTGTGTGATATCACTGAGGGTAGCTTACCGACATCAAAAGATGTGGCTCCGGACAGCTATAGTTTCCTGCCCGCGCTATTGGGTAAAACCAATTCCAATCCAAGAACCTCCATGGTAACAGCTGATGTAAACGGAATGCATGCATTGCGGGAAGGAAACTGGAAATATATTGATAATACACCTCCCGAAGGATTGTCAGATGACAGATTGGAGAAATTGAAGGTATTTGAGCCCCAATTGTATGATTTAAGCAAAGATCCGGGAGAAACTACAAACCTTTACAATATGAACCCGGATAAAGTAAAAGAATTGTCAAAGCTGTTGAATTACATCCGGAATGCAGATTATACAAGGTAATCCATGTAAAATGTTCTGCTAAATAAATAAAGTAAATTTTTGTGTTATGAGAAATATTCCAAAATTATTGATGATTGCAATGGCCGGTTGGCTTTTTATTCCCAGTTCGGTACTACTATCCCAAAAACCCAGGGTTGCGGTAGTTGTATGGGACGACCGTGCCAAGGAGGGGGAGGATCATGGTGAACTCAGGGTATATCAACTGGGTGAACCGGTTCCGGGACTGAAAGTAAAGGTGAGTTATGAAGGTACAGCCAGTGATGGTTACGATTACCGTTGCCAGCCAAATGTACTTCAGGTGGACAAATACAGGCAAATTCACATTCGCCCAATCCATGACAGTATTGTTGAAGGAATTGAAAAGGTGACGGTCAGGATTCTGGAAGATGATGCGTATGAGATTGATCCTGAACACAGCAAGGCTTCAGTGATCATTCAGGATGGAGATATCCCGGATGTTGAATTTGCAGCCTCTTCTTCCATTCATGATGAGGCACTCGAAGAGGCCGAAGTGGATGTAAGATTATCGAGGACCTGGGAGGAAGATATTGTAATCGAATTTTCGGTTCAGGGAGTCCTGGCCGAGGAGGGCGAAGATTTTCAATTTAATTCTCACAGACTGGTGATTCCAGCCGGTGAGAGCGGGGCTACCATCAGGTTCCGGGTGATGAATGATGATGTTCCGGAAGATGAGGAAACTGTGGTGATTAGAATAATTGAGGCAAACACGGCAAATATAGCCACCATAGAATCTCATTACTATGCTATTCGAAACGACGATGGGGAACCAGCACGCAGTATCGTATATGATCGGATATTCGGGGCCGTACTTGGTTTCAGGGCAGGGTGTTCCATGGCGGCATTTACCGAATACAACTGGTCCCAGGACCGGATCCAGGAAATCTTTGGATTTGTGGACAGCTTCCATCCTTTCAAGCATTACGGTGATACATGGACCCATCCGGCAGGCGCTACAGAAGATGGTGGAGAAAGACATAAACTCCTATGTACAGCCATCATTGAAAAACAGGATCGAATTAGCTATCAGGAATTGAAGGATGTGTGGCTGCGGGACTGTGAAATGGAAGATATGAATTATATGACCCAGAATTACGACCGGGTTCTTCTTGCTTTTGCCCGGTGGGGTGTTCCGCCTGCAGATATGCCCGTTACGACATTCGGTAAGCCGAGAGATCTGGGGGAACATATTCATTTGACAGCCCGTACTTTCCAGGCCCTGCCTTGTATCAATGCAGGAGACCCGGAGAATGCCATTGCTGACATGAATGACATGGGAAAGTTGTACTATGAAGATCCTGAAGACGATGCTTTTAAATGGGGTGCTGTATACAATGCAGCCATGGCATTGGCCATGCTGCCCGATGCCACGGTTGAGTCTGTCATTGAAGGAGCACTTGCCTACGCCACACCCGAGATCGAGGAAGAACTCAGGTATGTGCTTGCCATTACAGAAAAGTATGAGGACCCTATGAACCGGGACTTCTGGCAGGAGCTGACTGATGTATATATGGTTCCGGGAAGCAAATACAATGCCTTTGAAAGGATAGAGAAATATCCGAATTCCAGTATTTACGAGAATGTGGGTTACGCTTTTGCCCTTTTTAAAGCCACCAATGCCAATGTGAAACAAAGCGTTCTGATTGCCACCAACAGGGGTTATGATACCGATTGTACTGCAGCGAGTGCAGCTGCACTTTGTGGAGCGTTGACAGGAACTTCCACAATCCCTGCAGACTGGATTGTAACACTCGACTCGGGTATATCCAATAATCCATATACCAACGCGCATTTTACCAATAAGGCTACGGCAGATGGGTTATACAGGGCTTTGCAATCCAAGGTGTCAAGGATGGAAGACGAATATGAGAGTTTAAATAGCAATGACAAAAATTATATAAAATTAATGAAGCATCATAAGGTCATAGACTAACAGGATAAAAAGGAGGAGCCGGATCAGAACTCATCATAGGAAATGTTCTCATCACCGACATTATATTCCTGAAGCATTTCAATACATGCTGATACCATTTCCGGAGGACCGCAAATGTAGTATTCAGCTTTTTCAGGATTTTTGTGCAGGGCAAGAAATTCTTTCTGTACAATATCATGTATAAATCCTTTGTGTGAATCCCACGGATCTTTTGGGTCAGGTACAGACAGGGCAATATTGAATCTGAAGTTCTGGTTATCAGAAGCGAGCTTTTCAAAATACTCTCTATAGTAAAGTTCCTGTTTAGATCTTGCCCCATACCAGTAGCTAAGCTTCCGTTTTGTTTTCAATGTTTCGAATAAATAGCTGATGTGTGACCGTAGAGGCGCCATGCCGGCGCCTCCTCCAATGTAAACCATTTCCCTGTCAGATTGCTTGATGAGAAAATCGCCATAGGGTCCAAAAGCCTTAACAGTATCTCCGGGTTTAAGGTTAAATACATACGATGATCCAACACCGGCACTGCAGTTCAGACCTTCGGGAGGAAGGGCTAATCTTACATTAAACCTTATTTTTTCCTCCGTTTCCGGGTTTGAGGCCATAGAGTAATTTCTTTTGGTAATTGTCTTGTTATATGCGAAATACCTGAAAATGCCAGTGTTTTTCCATGTTTTTCTGTATGGTTCCTCAACCTCAATATATTCCAGGCTATTTTCATAGGAGGGTATTTCTAATTGGATATACTCTCCGGGACGATAAGTAAGCGATTCTTGTTCGACCGGTTTTAGAATTAACTCCTTAATATAGGTTGAAACATTTTTATTGCTGGAAACTTGGAATGAAACAAGTTTTTTATCCTCATCGGCCCCGGCACCTCCTGATTTATCAACTCCCAGGAAAATTTTATCATCCTTTATTTTAACCTCGTAGGTTTTTATTGCTGCACAAACCGGAGAACGTTTAACAGATCCGTCCGGTATACTGAATCTGCCATTGTGTTTTGCACATTCAATTTGGTCACCAATTATCAATCCACCTGCCAGATGTGTATTCCCATGCGTACAAATTCCATCCGTAGCATAATATTTATCCAACGCCGTTCGGTAAATGGCATATGTTATTTCCAGAAAATCAAACTGAATAACATCACCTACGGATAATTCCCCGGAAGGGCATACTTCAATCCATCCATCTGCCAATTTATTATTATCCCCTATGAATACATTTGATTTTTCAGTGGCATGATGCGCGGTTGAGGATGCTGGTAATTCTCTTTCAATATAATAGCCCGGATCCCTGGATTGCTTTATCAGGGCAGGAATAATCTCTCTGTAGGTATCAATAATGCTTTTATAAGGTTTGGGAAGGTCATGCTTGACAAGTTCATGGAGTTTTGGCAGGGCATGATACGGTACCAAAGGAAACATATGGTGCTCAATGTGATAATTCATATTCCAGTACAGATACCGGTGTAAACGATTCATATATACCGTCCTGCTGTTGAGCCTGTGATCCAGTTCGTTTTCTGCCAGTCCCGCGTGCTGTGTGGTTCCGTAAATTACCATTAACCAGGATCCAAACAGGGTAGGTAAACCTATAAAAAAAAGGGAGAGAAGGCTCCAAAAATATATTGAAAGTCCTATCACTGATGCATAAATGAATAAATAGATCCGGCTCTGAATATGACTTTTCCATATTCACTTTCAGGAAGGTATGTGGCGACTTCAGGATGGATTTTCCCACTTGCATGGAGTAGAATCCTGCTAAATTCCCTTGGAGTACTTTTAATGGCAAAATGCTGAAGAGCTCTTTTCAGAAGATTCGGGGGACGGGGAACAGCTATCTCCGGATCTCTTCCGCGGATAATGGTGTCACTATGATGCCTTGTATGGCTCCATCGCCAGACAACAGATTGACGGAAAACCATAAAAGATGCAATTTCGTAAAGAACATTATTCATCCAATCCGTTTTGAAAGCTGTTCCATGCCCGGATTCATGCCATCTCGAATCAGAAGTTGAGCTATATAAAACACTGTAAATGATATAAGGAAAGACTGCCCACCAGTTACCCCAGGTGATAAAGAATAGATATCCGGAACCAAAAATGAGCGTAAACCAGATGATGGTATCCCGCAGAGCCGGTCCGTTTTTTCTGTGAAGCAGTTTCTTCATTTTCTCCCTGGGTACAGGGGATAAATACCACTCCGCATCTGCTAACCCTTTTTGAAAGGCAAGATTGCTTTCAGCCCCTACAAGGCTGTAGTCTCGTATTATTTCTTTTTGAATATTACCGATTATCCAATTTCTTTAAACCATTTTGCAATTTCGGTGCCAATAAGATGTGGATGATCTTCCTGGATAAAGTGAATTCCTTCTCCAATATCGACCATTTTTGTGTTAGGGATACTGTTCCGGATTTGGTCAATATCCTTTTCCGTAAGAATTGCTCCAGGATGAACATACAAACAGAGTTTAGGAATATCTGATTCTTTTAACCATTCGATATACGCCACAATTAGTTCATGTATATGCCGGGGCTTCCCGCTAATCGGGAGTTGTGTTGGCCAGACTCTTACCGGTTTTCTGCTTGCGATGGTTGGATATGGTTTTAAATAATTATCAAATTCTTCTTTGCTCAATTTTCTTATTATCGAATCAGGAACCATTTTTTTAAGAAACATATTGGCCACACTTAGCATAAGCCACCCAATAAATGGAGCCCGAATCATTTTGAATATCGTGCTATAATTTTTTGGAAAATCCTCCCATTTCATATGTTTTATCAACGCTTCCATAAATGCAATTCCTTTAATATTATCCCTATGAGTATTTGCATAATGAAAACCAAGACCTGAACCCCAGTCATGGAGAACAAGTGTAATGTTTTTCAGATCTAATTTTTCAATGAATTTTTCCAAATAATCAAAGTGGTCCTCAAAGATATAGTCTATGTCTGGTTTGTCAGATTTCCCCATTCCTATTAAATCCGGAGCAATGCATCGGGCATTTGTTTGCAGATGTGGGATGACATTTCTCCAGAGGTATGATGATGTTGGCTGGCCATGAAGAAATAATATCGGGTCTCCTTTACCAACATCAACGTAGTGCATTTTGGAACCATTAATTTCAATGAATTTTGAATCAAATGGAAATTTTGAAGATATTTCTGTGTTCATGAGGGAGTGGTTTTATATAATAAAAATTCGTTCAAATATGATTGCGCCGTGCAAGACCGTGAGGTGGGGATTTATGGCGAACAAATATTAAATGTAATGAAACACCTCTTAGTTTCCCTGCAGGTAACCAATCCTGTCCGGAAAGGGCCAGCCACCCACCGGAATCGAGTCTTGCGTAG